>NJEH01000021.1 GCA_002254595.1 Thermofilum sp. ex4484_15 | reverse complement strand
CTAGCTATTTCCCTTATGTTAAATAACTCCTCTGGGCTATCTAGCATTAGGTCTAACACTTCCAATATTATTGAAGGGCCTAGTAGGTCATTAAGTCCTTTTAGTTTACTCCTACCCTCTCCCATGAAAGTACCTATTACTATTCGTTCATGGTTATTTTTATTAATTTCCTTAAACTTACACAAGGCTAATACTTTAAACATTCGATAAATTGAAACGTCCAGGTACTTAATGTAATCAAATAATTAGTTCGTAAATGTAAAATTATACCTTAGTTAATAAAAAAGATAGCATATAATAGCCTCTAAAACGTTGGAGTAAATTCAATCGTATGGTATAAGTTAATTTAATTTTTACTCTATTACCAAATCGTACTTTAACCAATTAGTATTTAATGAAAAAGACCTACAACGTACGTAAACCTAGCCTCTATCCTTCCTTATCTCGAGTACACCATTAACTAAACACTCTATAGCTAGTATATCCTGTAGGGGAATACAGTCATCTAACGAGAAGAGGCCGGTAGCCCTTAAGTAAGATAGGTTTAACTACGATAGTTACCTCCGAAATCCCTACCGGTACCAGAAGGTTAAGTAGGTATGGAGTAGAGGAATTCCTAGCCTCAGGGGTAATAGTATTAGGTATGAAGATCAGGGGATCTACGTGCAGTAGGTACCTTTACGTTAAGAAGAGGAGGGGCACCCCTCATAGCCTTAACATATATCCTTTCACCATCTTAAGGGAAAGGGGATAGTATTAGGTATTTGAATCATAACCTTCATTAAGTTTTTAAGAAGAAGAGGTATCGAAACGTTAGTATGTCGGAGCGAGCTAGAGTCAGGATATTAATTTCCGGTATAGTACAAGGAGTGGGTTTTAGGTTCTTTACGTTAAGGGTAGCACGTAAACTAGGCGTGAAAGGATACGTAAGGAACTTACCCGACGGTAGGGTAGAGGTAGTAGCCGAGGGGGATAAAGAGGCGTTAATGAAGTTATTAAAGGAAGTTAGGAAGGGCCCTCCTCTAGCTTTAGTAGAGGAGGTAAACGTTGAATGGAGTGGGTATAGGGGGGAGTTTGAAGATTTCCACATAAAATATTAAGGTGAGGAAATTTATTTATGTTGAAAGTGTATTTTTATTCACGCGGCCGTCGTCTAGCCTGGACTAGGACGTCAGCCTTCCGAGCTGATAATCCCGGGTTCAAATCCCGGCGGCCGCACCATTTTCGCAAACTTACCTCCTATCTTATTAAGAGCTAAGGAGGTAAATGTATTAAGGGATGGAGGTAAAGGTTAATAAATACCTTCCTCTCCTCCTAAAATAGGAGCCGCGGTCGCCTAGCCTGGTTAGGGCGGAGGGTTGCTAACCCTCTGGGGGAAACCCCACGTGGGTTCAAATCCCACCCGCGGCGCCAAACCTTAACTTCTAAATAAGTATTATAATTAGAAAGGAGTGAATGATGATGCGGGGGGCGGGATTTGAACCCGCGCAGGCCTACGCCACAGGGTCCTAAGCCCTGCGCCTATGGTCGGTTCTAGCCCTTTGACCTGGCTCGGCCACCCCCGCTCGACTTATTTCACCAGTAAAGTTTATTTAAGCTTTCCGGGGAAATTTCCTCGGATAAGATACTTAATGCCTCGTTAGCTATGCTTAACGCATAGCGGGCTAAGGAGTCATTAATGATGCCCTTATTTACTAGTTCATTAAATTCCTCCTCATCTATTATCCTTACTTCGCCATTCGCATTTTTAACTATATCTATTACTAAATCTAAGTACCATATCGTTCCCTCTGGGTTTAACTCGATGGGAGTGGATATATTTAGGTAAACTCCCTTAAGCACTCCGTCTTTACCGTAGTAAAAGTGATATATTCTCCCATCCCCCTCCTTTAAACAGGTAATTATGTAATCACCTGATTCCTTAGGTATATTAAGTCCATCGTAAACTCCGCGACCTTTAACTTCACGTTTTACTATTATTAGTCCTTTGTCGGGATTAAAGGAAATTACCTTACCCTTACCCAGCTCTGTACATCCGCCTAAGGGGAGCTCATGTAGTATCTTAATATAACTCCCTTCTTTAATGGAGTTCCAAACTACGTTCCTCAATCCTTCTACTAGGGGTTTCTCGGCTACACCTCTCCTTATTAAATCCTCGGCGTAATCGACAAGAGGACCCATAATACCCCCCATCGATTTAAAGTAATGATGTCCGTTTAGAGTGGGAGTTACGCTATTTCTAACGGAATCTAGATAACGCTTTGAAGTATAAGTAAATACTACTTCAACTACCCTCTCCCCCTCGAAGAGTAAACGTGGAGCTTTAACTACTTCGGCCTCCTTTAATATTTCCTCCGCTCTCTCCCTAAGCGATTGAACTTCTGCTATTAGATTCCTTAAAGGCGCTGAGGCAGCGCTACTTCGCCATCTAACTCCCCACTTACCTAAATTACAAGAAAGAGCTAACGCATAAAGTTCCCTTTGCCTCTTCCCATCTCTTATAAATCTACTAAAGGTTATTTTTCCGCTACTATTTAACTTAATGTACCTACCTACGAAGGTTAGTTCCCTAGATAACCTAGCAAACCCCCTATACGAAGGCCTCTTAACGCAAACTAATACTTCATCGCCTTCCTTTAGGCCATGAGGGGGCGAAAGAGAGCCCTTACATGATCCTAAATCTATTATAGCTTCGTAATCCGTTACCTTAATTACCTTACCTTTATATATGGCGTCGAGTTGAGGCTCTGCTATCCTTATTAAGATCTCACGTACTTTACTTGAGAGTAACCTCATTAAGGACCTTACTACGCTCTCCCGTCCTACTATAATTATTCCCCTTTTATCATCCCTATCCTTTAGAGTAGCTAGCGGGGCCCCATCAGATCCCTTTAATTTGAATCTCTCCCTAATAGGTTCCGTAGGATCCGCTATGGAAAAACCGCTATCTAAGAGTATTTTAGTTAAGGCTGTGGAGTAAATTCCCCTAACTCTAACGGGTCCCTCGCTAATGGTGGTTCCCCGTTCAATCCTTTACTTGTTCGAGTAAGCTGACGGCTTGCCATATCGAGGTCCTAGCGAACAAAGGCATATTAGGATCTTGGCTTATCTCCTCTAAGATGCTTATTGCATTAGCCGCTCTAAGCCCCGGAGTTAGATCTCTCTTCTGCAAAGTTTCTATGGCTTCGCTAGCAGCTCTCCTAATGTTCCTAGGTACGCCCGTATCTTCAGCTACCCTTTGGAGTATGGAAATAGCTTGTGCTATACGTTCCTCAGTAGTGCCCGCCATAGGGCTACACCTTAAAAGACTTTGTTATATGAATAAGGAGATAGCGCTTATATATTAAACTTTTCTATTTTAGGTAAGCAATGGAAGTAGAGGGGAAGGCGTTAAGGATAAGGCCTTGTAAGGAAAGCGATTTAAGGAAGGTTTACGAAATAGAAAAAGCATCCTTCAAGGACGCTTATCCTTATTGGCTACTTAAGTTCTACTACGTACTTTCCCCTGAAACCTTTTTAGTAGCCGAAGTAGAGGGTAGAGTAGTAGGATACGTTATAGGCATCCTAGAGAGAGAACGTTTGGGACATATAATTTCCATAGCCGTTTCCCCCGATTTTAGAGGTATGGGAATAGGTAGGGAGCTTCTAGAGGGGATAATAGTTAAGTTAAGGAATAAAGGCGCTGAATCTATAAGGTTAGAGGTAAGGCCTAGTAACAAGCGGGCCATCGCGTTATATCGTTCTGTAGGATTTAACGAGGTAAGTATCATACCTAATTACTATGAGGATGGGGAACCTTGCATAGTCATGGAACTCGTTCTTTGAGGAAACTACCCTATGGTAGCTTAATATACGGCTCCTTACCTGAAGGCTGTTATCTATGTCATAGGGGATCCAAGATGGTTCTATTTGTAACAGGTATGTGTCCAATCGATTGTTTTTATTGTCCGTTAAGTCCAGAGAGGAAGGGAAGGGATGTAATTTACGCGAATGAAAGAAGAGTAAATAACTTAAATGAAGTAATTGAGGAGGCCGAGCTCATGGACGCTGAAGGGACGGGAATTACCGGCGGCGAGCCGTTAATGGTCCTAAATAGGGTAATTAAAATCATAAGGCTCTTAAAAAGGAAAATGGGGGGGAGCCACCATATACACCTTTATACTTGTGGTACTCCCTTCTCCCTAGCTACGTTAAGGGAATTAGAGAACGCAGGCTTAGATGAAATAAGGTTCCATTTAGTTAAAGAAGAGGACTGGAATAAAGTAAGGTTAGCTGTAAAGGAAACTAACCTAGAGGTAGGAGTGGAAGTTCCAGTCCTACCGGATGGTGAGGATTATTTAATTAAGTTAGTAAGGTACTTAGAGGAGGTAAGGGCGAGGTTCATTAATTTAAATGAATTGGAATTCAGTGAAGGGAATTACTTAAAATTACTTGAGAGGGGTTATAAATTAAGTAGGAGGTACATAGTAGCCGCACGGGGTAGTAGGAAGGTAGCGTTAAGGGTGATTAAGAGGGCTCTGGCTGAAAACTTAGATCTAACGGTGCACTTCTGTTCAGCTAGAACGAAAGATGCGCTTCAAACTTCATTAAGGATGTATAGGAGGGCAGTTAATGTAGCTAAACCGCATGAAGTAGTAAGTGATGAAGGTCTCTTAATAAAGTTAAACCTTGAAGGTGGGTTACCTGAAGAGTTAAGGGAGGTTTATGGAGTAAGTAATGAAATTCATATAGACCTTTTAAATTCCATTGAACGTCAAAATCTTAGGTTAAGTTTAGTAGAGGAATTACCTATAGAGCCTAGAATGGTTATGTCCAAAGAGGAGCTTTAATGCTACTTAATTACCTCTTCGAAAAAAGTAAATAGCTAAGCTCGAAGGGGGCGGGCTGTAGCGGGCCTGGGTGTTCCCACCTTCATAGTTCGCTTTAAGGCTCATACCTAAGGGGGAGACCGTAAGCCCGCTTTAAACCCGCCTCGTTAAAATCATAACTTACCTATTAGATAAACTTATCGTGCACCCCTCTCAGTACCCCTTAGACGGCCTTAAATCCTTGATTGTATGAAATATAATAGCCATGGACCCTCTATCCCTATTAAATTCCACTTTTACTAAGAACCTCCCCTCTTACCGTAACATATTGCCCCAAGAAAGAGTATTCATGGGCCCGGGGGGATTTGAACCCCCGACCTCCCGGTTATGAGCCGGGCGCTCTACCTAGCTAAGCTACGGGCCCCGAGAGGATTCTAAATGTAAGAATTATATAAGCTTTACCATTACTTTCATAAAGGTAGGGACACCCCTTATATAACATCTACATGATCCATTTTAATCGTCTGTGTAAAATCTGGGGAGGTTTACATCTTTATAGGGGTGCAAGTATTGGTAGAAGTAAGTTTAAGATCGGCTAGAAGGAGTATAGTTAAGGAACTTGAGGAGAAATATAGACAGAGGGAAGATTGGGAAGTTAGGGAAAATGCCAATACTAACCTATCCTACTCCAATTTTAGGGGCTTCCTTTTCGATAAGTTAGTTAAGAGGGAGGAAGTACTTACGGACTATCTTCCCGTCGAATCCGTTAAAGCTCACTTCAACGGGTACCTTCATATTCATAAGTTACCGGATTCGTTATGGATACCTTACTGTGCCGGTTGGTCCGTAGAGAAACTGCTCAGGAATGGTCTAAAGACGCCTACTATAGTATCTAGGCCCGCTAGACACTTGGATACCGCGGTTAGTCACGTCATTAACTTCTTCCTAGTAGTAGCGCAAGAATGGACGGGGGCCGTAGCTATGTCGGCTTTAGACCTATACTTAGCTCCTTTCGTAGCGAAGGACGGCTTAAGCTATAGGGAGGTTAAGCAAGCTCTTCAGAAAATGCTTTTTGAACTTAATTATCCCGCTAGAGCGGGCTACCAAAGCCCTTTTACTAACGTTACCTTAGTGATGGATACGAGTAAGGATATCCTAGGTTCCCCAGCTATAGTAGGAGGTAGGGAAGTAGGGACTTTAGGAGATTACGTAAGTGAAGCTTTAATTATAAACGAGGCGCTAATGGAGTTATACTCTGAAGGGGATGCTATAGGGCAACCTTTTACCTTTCCGATACCTACTATTATGTTAACTAAGGATTTCGATTGGGAAGGGCGTAGATGGGGTAAGTTAAGCGAAGTTATTTTCGAAACCTTAGCTAGTAAGGGTTCCGCTTACTTACTTAATGGCTTCGTAACGGACGTAGAAGCGCTTTACGCTATGTGCTGTAGGCTTACTATAGATACTAGTAAGTTAGCGGATTTATCACTTAAGTTGATGAAGTACCCTAAGGGGGAGAGTGAGGAAGTAAGGGAATACTTAAGGAAGAATAGAAGAGCTTATGGTATGTGGGCTCTGCCCGATGCTACAGGGAGTATAGGTGTAGTTACCTTAAACTTGCCTAGATTAACTTTCCTCAGTAAAGGAGAGTGGGGAGTTTTCGAAGAAATGGTATTAAGTGCCATGGAATTAGCTAGGAGGGTATTACTAAGGTGGAGGGAATTATACTATAAATCTTTAATTAACGGAATGATGCCCTTAACTAAGATTTACCTAGGGCACCTAATGAACCACTTCAATACTATAGGCGTTATAGGTCTACCTGAGGCCGCAGCTAACTTCTTGAGGGATCCTAACTTATGGTTTAAATTAGACGGTAGGGAAGTTAAGGAAGCCCTTTCCTTCATGAAGAAAACCGTATCCTTAGTTAGGAAGAGAGCTGAGGAATTCGAGGAGGAGGACGGTTACTTGTATAACGTAGAGGAGATACCTGGCGAATCTACCGCTTATAGGTTAGCTTCCTCCGATTATAAGTTCTTCCGAAGGGAAGTTGAAAGAGGGGGGATATTCATACCTACTTATGGCGGAGTCCCCTTCTACTCCAATAGTATAGTACCCTACTACGCTAATGTACCCATATTTCTAAGGGCGTTATGGGAGGGGGAAGTCCAACAGGAGTTCACGGGAGGGGTTATGATGCATCTTTTCCTCTATGAGAGGCCGGATGCTAAAGCCCTTAAATCCCTAATAAGGCGTATAGCATCCAACACTAGGGTAGTTTACTTTAGCATAACCCCTGCTATATCGGTATGTAGGAACTGCGGCTGGAATGCCGTAGGCGTTTATCATAAATGCCCTAAATGCGATGGTGATAAGGTTGAGGTTTGGAGTAGGATAGTGGGATACTATAGGCCCGTTAGCAATTGGAACGTAGGTAAGAAGGCTGAGTTCAAATCGAGAGTTCATTACGGGAGTAAGGAAGTACTTACTAGGTTTTAAATAGGTGCTAGGATTGGAAGTCTCAATAGCTGGTTGGCGCGAAATTAGCTTAGTCGACGTAATAGGTTCAGTTTCTTTTACTGTATGGTTTAGTTACTGCAATTTTAGATGTCCTTGGTGTTCTAATTTTAAGTTAGCTTCAGGAATTGAAAGCAAGAAAGTAAAGATAGCTGAAATAATGGAAGCCTTAAAGAAGGCGTCCTCTTTTATAGATTACTTCCATATTACTGGTGGCGAACCTACTCTTCAACCCCGTCCCCTTTTAGAATTAATTAAGGAGGCTAAGTTAACCGGCTTAGCTACCAGCTTAGATACTAATGGTAGTAATCCTGAAGTACTGGATAAGTTAATACCGTTATTAGACAGGATAGCAATAGATGTTAAAGCCCCCCTTTCCGACGTTAAGAAGTATTCCCTAGTTACCGGCTTAAGTATATCGGGGATATATAGAGTAGTTAGTAATGTTAAGAGGAGCATTTCACTAGCATTTAAAGTGCCGCTCCTGGAACTTAGGACTACAGTAGTCCCCGGGATGATACATTTAACCGATCTCCTAAGGATAGCTAAGGATCTAAATGAGATAATTAGTAAATCTAAAGGCGAGGTAATTTACGTAATTCAGCAATTTATCCCTTATGAAGGAGTAAGGGATCCCAGGTTTAGGGGTAGCACTAGGACGCCACCTGAGTTGCTTAAGGAATATGCTAAGGAAGTGGCTAAAGTACTCCCGATCAGAGTATTAACTAGAAGTATCGAAGAAGGTGTAAAAGTAATTGGTGGGCCCGCCCGGATTCGAACCGGGGACCACCACCTATCTTAGGCTAAACCCCGTAAGGGTGGCATCCTAACCACTAGACGACGGGCCCCATTACTCCCTTAAGGTAAGGAGATATTAAAATATTACCATTTTTTGTATTATAATTAACGTAAGCGGGGGTGGCCGAGCCAGGTCAAAGGGCTAGAACCGACCATAGGCGCGGGATTCAGGGTCCCGTGGCGTAGGCCTGCGCGGGTTCAAATCCCGCCCCCCGCATTAAACACATTTTGTGATAATCTAAATAGCGCTAAAGAATGAATTTATTTTCTTTATTAAAAATAAAAAGGGTATTTTAAATTAACATGTGATTCATTAAATGTGAAAACATGGTCGGATTAGTTCCTAAGGTCTTAGCGGTCTCCCTAATTTTAATTATACTATTCTTAGCTATGGCTTACGCCGAGCCGAAAGTATTGTTAAGAACTAGATTAATTAATGGAATATATAAAGGGTCTGTAAGAGGACAATGGTTAAAATTAGAGATTCGTGGCCAAGCAACCATAGAATCCTTCGAGGAAGAGGGACTTATAAAGTTCTATATTTACGCGATAGGTAAAGGTACATTAGCAATAAACTTCACTACAATACAATGTTGTATATACTTATTGAAGGATGGGCAATCAGTTATATTAGTAGGTAAGGGCGAGTTAAAGCAGATCTTCCTCTTCTATAATGGAACGATATTAGTCGGCTGGATGAAGGTATAGAACGGTAATTAATATTAAACTTAATAAGGAAAAAAGAAAAGAAAAAAGGATAGATTTTTACCAGTTGAAATTATAAAGGCCGTGGAAGTAAGCCGGCCAATCCTTAGCTTTTAAGTTTACGTAAGCGTGGATATGAGGTACGTAAGTATTCATGAAGAAGTGTATCTTATAGGCAGACATTGAACCTCCTGTTAACCCGTAATTGGTTATTTCGTGGAAGATGCTACCTCTAGGCGGGCAAGCAGGACAATGTCTCAATTGTATGCCCTGTTGGAAGGCAAAGCTATCGTGAGTGCAGGGGGTGGCTTTAATCTTTAAGTCTAAGGCCTCCCATACACCGGTAGTACTGAACAAGAATTGCTTAATCCTTGCGGTACTCCAACCCTTAATTTCATAGGCACGTACTAACTGACCCAGTGTAAACCATTTCCACATAGTAGCGCTTAAACCAGATTCTACGTAACGGCCCTTTACCTTCGCTATATTACTTAAATAGGTATACTTGTAACACTTCTTGTAAGATATAAAAGTCCTTTGTCTTAAGTCCACTTGGCGACCTGCTATGTAACTCTGGAGGATTACAGGTGCTACTGGATTACGTACAGTTAAAGCTTGTGTTAAATCTACCTTGAGGTTCCTACCGGTGACCGTAGTACTTATTACTGAAGGTGGTATAGCGCTTACAGCATTTACTGCTAATAGTAACCCTACGATCCCTACCAATAGGGCTATTTTCTTCATGGTTTTCGCCGGAATCCTAAAAGGTAGGGAAAATATTTTTAGTTTGTCTAATTTTTTATTTAAAATTATTTCCTATTACTAATTTATTTTTCAACTAATATATTTTAAAAATTATCTTAAAAGGTGGATATTTTTAGATTTTAATCTAAGGAGAAATCCAGTCTCCACCTATCCCCTTTAAATAGTACTGGGTCTATATTGTACCTCTTTAGCTCTTCCTTAATGAAATTCCCTAAGATCCCCCTTACCTTACCCACATCTTTTAATTTAGTTAGCAATTGTAAGCACTTTCTAAGCTGGTTAAACCCAAACATCCTATAATGCCATATTAATACTACGTCGCTAAGGGATACCTCCAATGACTCTATAAAGGGGGTACGTTCTATTAATGTTATGAATTCGTAAAGGTCATTTAAGTTATCGAATTTCAATACGAAAATCCCTTTAAAAGTAAAATTAGGAGGTAAGGGGGCTAATACTTTAAAACCCCTTAAGAACCCTTTGCCCAATATATGGGAACAATAATGGTACCTTACTACTTGTAGGGATACATTTATCCTTCTAGCGATCTCTATTAACTTCATTAAGGGATTTTCCTCTAATGCCTTAATTATTTCTAAATCTATCCTATCTGGAATACTTATCTTTTTATTACCTATTAAGTTCTGATAAAAGTAAGTGAGCTTCCTATCCTTGAGCTTACTTCCCCTTTCTACATCTACATTGAAGGACTTAGCATTATGTAACTTCTTATAATTATACCCCTTAGCGAATTTATACTCGTGTACTTTGTAGGCTAAGTAACCGTCTATTGCTCCTTCCTCAGCTAACTGCTTGAAGTATCGTTCAAAGTAGCCCCCTTCGGCCATCTCCTTAGGGACTAAGTACTTAA
>NJEH01000020.1 GCA_002254595.1 Thermofilum sp. ex4484_15 | reverse complement strand
CGATTGTCATGCAGCTCCAGCTATGGCTTTGGCTTATGCTACTTCACCCATAGGCGCCCACCATAAAGATGCTTGGATTATAGGTTGGGAAGTAAACGTAGGGAGAATGGATTATAGCGAGGCGAAGGTAAGGAAATTAATAGAGTTACAGAGGATTAGAGGGGGTATATTCGAATCTTTAGTAGCCTGTAGGTTACCCTGGATAGAGTTAGGCTTAAATTTAGAGCGATATATAGAGGCGTTACGTGCAGCGACTGGCATTAACTTCTCGTTATCTATGCTTTTCGAAGTAGCCGATAGGATATACTCTTTAATTAGGGCTTTCTGGATAAGGGAGTACGGAGGAATGTGGGGTAAATATATGGATTACCCACCGGCTAGGTGGTTTGAAGAGCCGTTAAGTAAAGGCCCGTTAAAGGGAGCTAAATTGGATAAAAAAGGATTTGACTACATGCTACTTAAGTACTATGCCTTAAGGGGATGGGATGAAAGAGGGGTACCTAGGAGAAGTACTCTAATTAAATTGGATTTAGCTTACGTAGCCGAGGAGCTCTCCAATTACATAAGCCTAAGCCCTTAATAAGGTGGGGAAGGTAAATTAAATGAAGTATCGCTTTAAAGTAGTGGACCTTTTTTGCGGAGCGGGAGGTCTCTCAAGGGGTTTTAAGGAGGTTGGCTTCGATATAATGCTCGGCTTGGATAATTATCCTCCTGCCATTAAGAGCTTTAAAGAGAACTTCCCCGGCGCTAAAGTAATAGAGGCGGATATCAAGGAGATAAGGGGGGAGGATATTTTGAGCGAAGTAGGGGAGCCGGATGTAGTAGTAGGAGGACCTCCTTGCGAGGCCTTTACTAGGACGAACCCGGATAGGATGAGGGATCCCTTAGATAGGCTTTACGTAGATCCTAGGGGATCCTTAGTACTTCACTTCATAAGGATAATTGGGGAATTAAATCCTAGCGTTTTCATAATGGAAAACGTACCTGGGATATTAGAGGGGGGTTTAAGGGAGGCTTTAATTAAGGAGTTCCTTAGAATAGGTTATCGAGAGATACATTTCAATGTATTAAAAGCTGAAGATTACCTAACTCCCTCCCACCGTACTAGGGTATTTATTTCTAATATAAGAATTAAACCGAGGCCTCAGGGAAGGAGGATTAAGGTAATAGAAGCCATAGGTGATTTACCGGAACCGGATAGCATTCACGATATACCTAATCACGAGCCCGTACCCCTCTCGCGTAGGAAGAAGAGGAAGATCTCTAGGTTAAGATGGGGTCAAGCTTTAATTCATTTTAAAGGGGCTAAGGGTAAGACTTATGTTAACTTATATAGGTTACATCCATATAGATTAGCTCCTACAATAATGGGTTCTTCTAGATTCATACATCCTTTTAGCGATAGGATAATTACGGTTAGGGAACAAGCTAGACTAATGGGCTTCCCCGACGATCATATATTTAAAGGAGGTAGGGACTCCCAGTTTGAACAAGTAGGTGAAGCGGTACCGGTACCGTTAGCCAAGGCTATAGCTATGGAGGTAGCTAAGTATCTATTAGAGGCTCCTGGATAACTCGAGATCTACTGCCTCTACGAAATTCCCCTCAGAGCCTCTAGGTATCAACCCGCTAGCTGCGAAATCATGGCCGTCGAAGAATCCATTGAACGCTCTAGCTATGGGTTCGAGCAGGGAGGCTATAGGCGGCGCATCCCCGCTACCTATCCTTTCCCTCAAGGTAAGGGGAGCTCTAGCTGAGAATTTAGAATACTTACCCTTAATCTCCCCTAAGCCGGGTATTATCCTCTCGTAATTCATGGCGGCTAGCAGGTATTTATTACTTTTAATTAATGAAGGTCTGTAAGATAAATAGGAAGCTATAGTCCCTATGGTCTTGGAACCCAATCCTTTGAGTAAATCGCCTACGTGAAACCATTGAACGAATTTCAGTTCCCTTAAGCCCCCTTTACTTATTAACTTAATTACTTCCCTTAACTTCTTTCTTCTCAGCTCCTCTAAATAGCTTATCTCCCTGGATAAGGTATGGTAACCTCCCTCCGTTAAAGCTTTTAACGCTTTAAGAGGTCCTCCTCTATAATAGCCTACTGATGCTAGAGCGGTGAGATCCCTCGAGATCGTTTTATAAGATTTCCAGGCCCCCTCTAAATTGACCAAGTATTCTATTCCTCTCCTGCCCTCTACGGCCTTTACTTTACCGGCTTTAATACCTTCCTTTAACGCTATAGCGTTAAGTCCCCCTAGCTTACCTGGTATTTCAGCAGAACCTATAACGGCTAAGGCGGCTAGTTCACCATAGGCGCTCCCTAGTGCCTCTTTAGAGAAGAGAAAAGCCATGGTAGCTCCTGAAGCATCCCTTTCCCCGCTGAAACCGAAAAGTTCAGGGTTTAAGTTAATTAAGTTAGCGCATTTTATCTCCTTAGGATTATGATGATCTAATATTAAGGCGTACCTACCAGCTAACTTGTCTGCTATTAACGGGGAGTGGGGTGATCCTATGTCTACGTAAATGAAAAGATCGTAAGGTTGGGAGCTTATCAAGCTTAAGGTTTCCTCGAAGAGTTTTTCTAAACAGATAGGCTTAACTGAAAGCCCTAACTCCTCTAAGGTCCTTACCATTATTGCCGCTGAAGTTATACCATCAGCATCGTCATGATGTATTAGCAGAGCGCTATCGAAACCCTTAACTAACTCTATAGCCTTACGTATTTCCTTCATGAGGTTCCCTAAATCTACCATTTGCTCACCTGAAGAAATCGGTTAAACTAGTTTGTTTCCCCTCCGAGATCAACTGTCCCTCCCTTACGCCGAAGTAACTAAGTATCCTTAGAGCCGCAGGCACTACTTGTTTCTCCACATAGTACTCTACGTCTACTTTACTATAGTCGTTAACTAATATGTAGGGTTCAGCTTTATCGGCTAACTTACCTCCAGGACCCTTAGTTATGATGAACCCTATTTTATCACCTATTTCCAATTGGTAACCCGCCTTAATTAGCTTGCGAGCAGCTATTACATGCGCTGCCTTAACTTCGTATTCCTCAAAGTCCTTGGTTAAGGTCTTCCATATCACTAATTTCTCTAAGGGTATTTTACCTTCCCTTAACTCTTTTATTACCTTCCTTACGTAATCTACAGCCTTCTCAGGGCTCCTCTCCTTTAGTATAATTTTGATAATCTCCTCCTGTACTTCCTTAGCTAACTCCGACCAATCCCCCCTTACTGCTTCTAATCCCACTACATCTATCCTACCATCCGGTAAGAGACCGCAGTATCTCTTCTTAGCTTCGGTAAAGAAAACCCTTACATATATTTTATCGGGTTTTATAGGTAAATCTATTTTATCACTTATGGTTTTACAAAATTCCCTAATTTTCTCCGGTTCGTGCTTTACGAAGATGCTATCCGTATCTCCATATATTATTTTCAGCCCTAAGCTCCTAGCTATATTTATTGTTTCCTTAATTATCTTCCTACCCCATGCAGTTGTAGCTTCGGCAACCTCCCTCTTATACCATCTAGCTCCTACCCATCCACAATATCCATATGTAGCATTAGCTATAACTTTTAAGGCCTTTTGCCTTTCATTTAATACCCTATATTCAGGGCTCCTAGGGTCTACATTCTTCATAGCCATCCTAATTTCCTGCCTTAACTTAAGCAGCTTACTCAGCACTTTCCTATAGAAACCATCCGGTTTCTTCCTAAACTTATGACCTACCTCGGGAGCTACGTATACCTCCCCATCCTCCACCTCCTCTCCGGGGGGTACGTAAGTATCGGGGGATATGTTCATTTTAATCATTATATTGGGATACATGGAGGAGAAATCCATTACTGCTACATTTTCGTGGATACCAGGCTCAGGCTCCAATACTATAGCTCCCCTATAAGGTGAGTAAGGTCTCTCTACCCTATTGGGTACTAGCTCATTATAAATGTAAGCTTCCCTCATCAATCGCCATTCCACTCTAAACCCTACAGACGCGGCTCCTACTTGATCTAACGGTAAGCCTACTACCCTAGCTAACTGATAGGCGAAAGGTAGGATCTTTTCGGCTAACCCGAAAGTGCTTTCTACATCATCTAAAACATACCTTATTAATTCTTCCCTCTTAGAGGGATCATCCCAGTACTTGTATATTTCGCTACCCCTTATGGTTACTCTCTCCTCCTTACGTTTCACTCCTAGGTACTCCGCCACGTTTTCTAACGTCTTCACTTTAACTTCAGCTATGTCCTCGGCGAAGTCATAAAGATCTACATTAGCCCTACCCACTATGGAGTAATGACCGTAAACGCTCTGAGCTGGTGGCGAACCGGTCCTGCTTATGGATAAATCCACTCCTAACTTCTTAGCTCTTTCGATTAAGTAAGGCCAATCGAAGGAGTTAGAGTTGTAACCCACTATTACGTCTGGGTCGTAGGCATTTATGTATTCTACGAAGTTTCTTAGCAACTTCCTATCGTTCCTCCCTTCGGCTATGAATACCTTCTCCTCCCCTTCGCTATTTAAAGTAGCTATGAGGATTACAGGATCTCTAGCAGGCTTAGGAGTCCCCTTAGGGTTATAACATTCTATATCGAAAGCCATTACTTTTAATTCCGGGATGTCATTCTTACTCTCTATTAGTTTAGGGGGCGAAGAAGCTAAAAATACCCCATCTACTTTCCACTTATTTCTATTCGTTAAGGGTTCGCAAGTTACTTCATGCCACGCGCATGGATATATTTGGTTATCTATTAGGTACCTCATGTAAAACCTTATGTCCGCTTCAAGCACGTCCTTTACGTACTTAAGTTTAGCTACTTCCTCCCTTAACTTAGGTACGTGGGCTGGAATCTTACAAGTTACCCTTAAGACCTTTAAAGGCTCCCCGAAGTACTTCTTCTCTACTGCCTCTACCCGTAATGGCTTGGGAACTAACTTACCTACTTCAACTATTAATTTCCCTATATCCGTCCCTTCCTTGGGTACTACGTAGAAGTACGGCTTAAAGGATCTATCTATTATTACTACCCTCTTACCTTCGGGAGTTAAACCCCACATCCTTACTTCCGGTACTTCTCTTACTACTTCGTAGTTTACATCTAGTAACCAGAAAGTTAACTTCAAGAGGCCTACCCTTACGATATATCCCGGGCCGTAAATAAATTTATAATTATCGTCGAATAATTATGGAAAAACAGCTAGGTCATTAACGACCTAATATTTCTTCTATTTCATCCTTATCGCATTCCTCAACTAAAGGTATGCCGGTGACCTTAGAGGCTCTTTCAGTTAATGCCATTAAATCTTTCCTATCTATTAACTCCAATTTCCATTTCCTACAACCTGCTATTAGTTGCTGTAATCCGTACCTCATTTTATCGAAGTAACTGTAGAGCCCTATAGCGCCATAAGGTATCTCGCTAAGTCTATCCTTAAATTTCGCCTTTAATTCGGGTAGTACTGCGAATAACTTGGTAGGATCGTTTCCATACTTCCTAGCTATTAGCGAAGGTAGTTTCCCTTCCTTAGCTAATTTAGCGAAGTAGGTAGCTTTAAATACGGCTGTTAAGGGGGCCCTAGCCATAGCTATAGCTCTTACGTACGGCCCTTCTCCAAAGTTACTTAAAGCTATAGCTTTAAATACCTGAGTCTCGTTAGAGAAACCTCCAGCCATGGCTATATCAGGTACGTACATACCTTTACTTCTCATTACTCTAACTACCTTTAATACTATTGCCTCTAAGTACACCGTAGGTAATCCCATTTCCTGCATCATGGGTACGGGACTCATCCCAGTACCTCCACCGGCTCCGTCGAAAGTAACGTAATTAACTCTAGCTTCGGAAGCTACCTTTAAGGTCCAAGCTACTACGGCAGGCCTATAAGCTCCAGTCTTAATGGTAACATACTTAGCCCCTCGCTCCCTTAACCATTCTACGTCCTCTACGAAATCCCTAGCCTTAGGCATACCTACCCTACTGTGCCTTTCAAAGGACCTTATGATACCGTCCCTATAAGCCTCTTGGACTGCAGGATCCTCCGGGTCGGGTATTATTATATATCCCCTCTTCTTGTACATTATTGCCTTATCTAAGTCGAAGAGCCTTACCTCTCCTCCTATAGCTTTAGCGCCTTGTCCCCACTTCCTCTCTATGCCGTTAACCTCTAATTTACTTAAGGCGTATTCGTCTACTCCTAACCTCATATCCTCTACGTTAGTTTGTACTACTATATCGCCGTGTTCCCCGTCCCAGAATTTCCTGTATGTTTCTATACGGTACTTTAAATCGGCACTATCGGTAACCTTACCCCTTTCATCGAACCTAGCATCGGGATCCATACCTACTACGTTCTCCCCTACCGTCATTATGGTACCGGAGATAGCAGCTCCTATGGCTAAGGAATCCCAGTTTTTCTTAGCTACCTTAGTGGAACCTAAGGCTGCTATAAGGAAAGGTATGCGCAATTTTATTCCGCCTATCTTAGTCTCCACCGAAACGTTAGGGAAGATAGCTAAATCCGGGTCCTCTGCTATCCCCCTAGCCCCCCTAAGTTCCGCCTGAATGTTAAAATGAGACCAATCCAAACCGTAATCCTTATTGGAGGAAGCTGTACTAGCCCCAAAATAATCGGGTATCGGGTAAAGGGCCTCCTTACCTCTTAACGCCGAAAGGCCTATTTCGCATAATACCGGGCATTCCTCTATACATATAGGGCATAACCCACTAAGTGGGCTAACGTCCTGTACCCTAGTAGCGGTACCCGTAGTGGATTTTTTATTAGCGTAAATATCTAGTGGCATTGATTCCCCCTTTTTCATTACTATCACTCGTAGTAATAAATGGGCACTTATCATTGGTAAAGCAGTTACCTTAAGCGACCTTGCCTAGTATTAAGGACTGAAAATAATTTCTATTTGCGATACAATGGCTGAAATAAATTGAAATTTTTTACTAGAGGTAAATATTACAGTATTACCTTTTCATTATAAATTTAAATAACTTAAAGGCAAAGTTATGGTTTGGTGGTGAAAATACTTGAGGGACTACCTTAAGTTCTCCGTCCTAATGTTAATATTGTTACTAATGTGCACTTACGCTAGCCCCTCTCCTCCTCTCCACGGATTAGCCAAGAAGGTAGTTATAGTTAGCTTAGACGCTGTGAGGCCCGATAGGGTAATTAACTTAACTTCAAGGGGCCTATTGCCTGCTTTAAGTAGGATCTTAAAGGAAGGGACGTGGGCCGAATTCATGTACCCGGGATTTCCGGCCTGTACTGCGCCGTCCCACTCCACTATAAGTACGGGGGCACCGGTCTATATTACCGGTATAACTGGTAACAGTATGCACGTACCCGGATTACCGATTTACGGTAAGAAATCCGGTTTCGACGCTAGTTTACTAATGGCCGAGCCGGTATGGGAAGCTCTTGATAAACAAGGATTAACCTGCGTAATAACTGCTTTTCCCCATAGTACTCCCGCTTTCTGGAAGGGTAAATTAACCCATAGTTATCTATTTAATCCTTACGACGCTAGTCTAGGCGTAGCTACCTACTCAAAACTCTATACAACTAATAGGAGTATTCCCGGTTATCCTGAGGTAATAAAGTTAAGGGAAGCTAGGGGTTGGGCTAATCTAAATGCATTAGGTAAGGTACTTAAACCTTTGGAGGCGAAGATAAGATTAGGCGATAGTTATTGGTGGATACTAATTTACGACTCCGATGGGGATGGGGTTTATGATAGGGTAGCTATAGTACCGTCTGAGGTAAAGGACGCTAGCTTAGCTAGAGCGGTCTTAAGCGAAGGTGAGTGGAGTAAACCTATTAACGCTACTATAACCTATAAGGGTAAAAGGTATACTGTAGCCCCCCTATTTAAGGCATTAAAGATACATGATTTAAGGGATTTCAGGCTATATAGGACCATCATGAGACCTCTTGAAAAACCATGGTATACCGACTTCAAGTTAGCTAAGGAGGTATGGAATGAAGTGGTAGTTAAGGTAGGCATGGTTACCGATGCGGATTGGTGGGGATTAGAACATGGGTGGTTTAACGAAGATGTATTCATGGAAACTGCTGTACTCACTACTAACTTCTTCATTAGCTTTACGGATTACTTAATTAAACATACTAATTGGAGCCTATTTATGACATATACACCGGTTGTAACTAATGTGGAAACCCAGTTCTTAGGTTTAGTTACTCCTTCGATGCCTTACTACGATCCGGTTAAGGCGAAGAGGTATTGGAAGTACATAACTAAGGCTTACGAATTAGCCGATAAATTACTAGAGAGGGTACTTTCGGATGTTAATTTAAGCAATACGGCAGTTATAGTAGTTTCGGATCACGGTAACTACCCCGTTAAGAAGTGGATAGATATTAACGCAGTACTAGCTAAAGCCGGCTTAATAGCCTACGATAAAGAAGGTAAGATAATATGGAATGAAACTAAAGCTTACTTCACTGGTTACGGACAAGTATGGATTAATTTAAGGGGTAGGGAAAAAGAAGGAATAGTCGACCCTAAGGACTATAGTAAAATAGTGAAGGAAATTATGAGTGCTTTGGAATCTCTTAAGGACCCGGAAACCGGAGAACCTGTAATGGCCTTAGTATTAACCAATGAAGAAGCTAAGTACTTAGGGATGGGCGGACCTAGAGCTGGGGACGTAATATTCTCCCCTAGGCCTGGTTACGGATGGAGGTATGCTGGGGTAATTTGGAATAAGATACCGTTAGAAGGAGGAGTACCTAAGGTATTCTTTAAAGTTAAACCCTTAAGGGAGCCTACAGCTATCCATGGACCACTTAACGCCTTTAAGGAGTTACATGCTATCTTCGGGGCTATAGGGGCTGGGATAAAGAAGGGAACGAGGATACCTCCCGTAAGGTCCATAGATGTAGCTCCTACCGTAGCTTACTTATTAGGAGTTAAGCCTCCGATTAACGCCGCGGGATTACCCATCCTTACCGCTATTAAGGGCTATCCTGAGGGTAGAGAAGTAATAACCGTTAGCTTACCTGGTTAAATATTTAAGGCCTCTTTAGGAAAACTTTTTATTCATTTTAATTACCCTTTCCGTGAGCTGAAAGGGGGATGAGGTTGCTCGAAAGGTTTTCGAAATTCGTAATCGAAAAGCATAAATATATACTGGTATTATGGTTAGCTTTAATGATTATATCTACCTACCCCTTTAAGAAAGTAGGGGAGGCGCTTACCTATAGTGAAGAACCCTTCTTACCTAGTTACGTCGAAAGTAGGGAGGCTTATAGGTTATTAAGGGAGAAATTCCCTAAGCTAAATTTAAGCGATGTCATATTGGTAATTAAGGGAGGTGATGTAAGGGATCAGTTAGTGCGTGAATTCTTGAAGAAACTTGAGGAGGAAGTTAAACGGGAGATAGAGCCGGTAAGTTCCGTAGATACGTTAAATAAAGCTTATGAATTAGTTCTAAGTAAATATCATGAGGTAATAAAGGAAAGGAAGGAGGAGACGATAAGGGATTTACTACCTAAAGCTAAGGAGCTGCACTCCAACCTTATGGACCTTAAAGCTACCCTGAGCAAATTATGCCGAATAATCTACGGAGTCCCATTTACTTATTACGAAATGTGGAGGGATTTAATCGAAGAGGGATATTCCCCCCCTAAGTACGACGTGCATTATATTGATGAATTAGCTTTCCTTAGAGCTAAGCCTATAGTAATCGGAATATATGATGAAGCCTTAGGGAAGTTGAACACATTAGCCGCCTTCACGCTTTATAATTTCCTTTTAATGCCTTACTATTATATTTTTCACTACTTATGGGATTATAGTCTTAGGGGGATCTATTTAAGTAGAAATAACTTAACTAAAAGCGGTATTAAAGTACTTAACGAAGTAGTAGGGAGGCTCCTTTACCCCGCTAGGGCTTTATTGAGTTTGTCCTTTGAATACCCTTTAGGCAGGAGTATAAGTACACCCGGGACGGTAAAACTATTTAGCTTAATACTAAGGAAAGTAAACGTTACTAATTGGCGCTATGAGAGTACTTTAAATGCTATAATAGAGGGGTACTTAAGAAGTGAGCTAAAGGACGGTCAGTATCGTTTTGCTGAAGCGGTACTAAAGCTCCCTTCTTCCCCCTCAGAAGCCGATTACCTAAGGGTAGTTAGGGATTTCGTAGAAGAGGAATTTAAACGTGTAACTCCCCCTCCTTACCCCAATGGTATACCGCCTAGGCTTTACCGTAAATATGTAAATCGATCCAACGATACCATGTTAGTTTACTTTTACTTCGTGAAGGATTGCGATGAAAGGGAGGGGATAGAGGCAGTTAAGCGAATTGGGAAAGTAGTGAGGTCCTTAATGGATGAGCTAGGGCTTAGAGGATATACTGCTTATTTAACCGGTAGTTACGCTTTTCTAGCCGATACTAGGTCATTGGTCTTTAAGGACGTTTCGATAATAGATAAGGCGGCCATTTTCCTTATCAC
>NJEH01000019.1 GCA_002254595.1 Thermofilum sp. ex4484_15 | reverse complement strand
TATCTATCGAGAATTTAATAGTGTACTGGTAAGGAGCTTCCTCAACGCTAGGATTATACCATGCTACCCTACTCTCATTGAAGCGATCTAAAGTAGTTAATGGACTTACCTTAAATACTTTTACAAATTTGGGTATGTTAATTATCACCCAATCCATCCATCCTTTTTTCGCTTTTTTTAAGGGATCCTTAAAGGTCAACACATAATTACCCCTCTCTACGGAGAAGTACTCGCTAGAGGTATAATTGAATCTTATAGTAACTCCTATGCTTTTCAAAGCTTCACCGGCTACCTCGCTATCGTAAAAGGTATAAGTTCGATTCTCAAGTAGTATATATCTGCTATTTAAGCCGAACATGGATGAAACCAAATCCCTAAGTCCCTTAAAATAGCTATCCTTACCCTTCATAAAGTAGTACTTAAGGAACTCCTCCCACCTCACCATTAAGGGAGAGTAAAGTGCTTTTACGATAGCTCCGTTACGTGTTAAGTTAATGATCACTATTACCATTAATGGAACTTCTCCACTTCTTATCACGTTAATCCAACAGGAGGCCTTTAGAATAGGGATACCGTACTTTAATTCATACATTTCGAATACCCTGATACCTGGTATATTACCCAATGTACCTTTAATTGTGTAAGTCCCAGGTGTCCTATACCCTTTAAATAGAATTATACTTTCGTTAAGGAACTTCTCCACTATTTCTACTAAGGAGAAATTACCTACATTATAGATTATCTTAATTTCGTCTCCGATATTATAAGTAGAGCCACAACCTTTATCCACGTCTATACTCCAGCTAGCCTGGCCTAGAAAGGGAGTAGGGGATATGAGCATTATGAGGTAAATGAGGATAGATATTTTCAACTTCCTCAAATTCTCCACCACTTACTCTCAGATACTTCCTTACTTAAGTAATTTCCTGCTCTCGATATCCAGTGGAAGTACCTTAACTTAGCCCTTAGCCTTTATAGTAGAGTGTAAGGTTAAATACTTCTTTAGTAATCTCCTATATTCCTCCTTCCATAAGCTAAGATAGTAATTCAATCTACCTATAATACAATTGAGCTCCTTTACCTTATATTTTAAGTATTCATACTTAGCCATGATCTCATTACACTCCCTTATAGTCCTCCTTTCGTAGGCGCTTATGTAAGGTCCGATTATAACGGCCATCCTATGAGCGGGCCCTACGACTCCGTTAACGGTTTCGTAATCGTTTTCACTAGCGAAAGCTATTTCAACTACGAATATTAAGGGACCTGAACCGACTGATATGGGGATTAAGAAGGAGTCGCTAACCGTCAAACTACTATGCGCTTTTAACGACCTACCTGCTAACAGAGTCCTGTTGTAAATTCTATAATGTCTTAAGGGGTAAGTGCCGATTACCGTTACGTTAACGGTGAAGGTAAGCGTTCTATTAGTAATTATGGTGAAATTGTACGTAAAGACCTCTCCCGGCCTAGCTAAAGGAGGATGAGCTATTTTTATTTCGAAGCCCGTACCCAGGAAGTTCTCATCCCTAACCAACATCCCTTGGCGAGATACCGTTATGGAAATAGTTAATAGCGCTAAGAACATCGCTACTGTTACTGCTTTCATAAATGCCATCCCCTAACCGCTTACATAAGGCCCCTGGAAAACTACTTGGAAACAAGCTGGCTTTTTAACCCCCCCTACGACCATGTAATCTACTGGACTACTAAAGAATACTTTAACCCATATTATTAAAGCTCCCCTTTCAGTGCCTCTAGGTACAATTATTTTAAGCGGAAACTTCCTCCTCTCCCCTCGCCTTAGCGAAGCTTTAAGTAATGTTACCCAATCGCTCCAACTCTTAGCTCCGTAACCGTAACATGCCTCTACCGTAAAGTTAAGCGACCTATAGGTCCTGAGTTCTAAACTTACGTAAACGGTGCTGCCTGAAGTTACAGTAGCTGGATACCAAGCTTGGATTGTGAATCCCCCGTCTAAGTAATGAAAGGAAACGGCTTCCTCCTTGACTACTCCTTCCATTATGGTAGTAGCGGGGGAGATAGTCCTCATTAAGCTACCTTCTCCGTTCGATCTACCTTTGGTTTCTACTTTAAATTTCCAATCGAAAAGGCTATCGGTATCTACGCCATTAGGGTACCTTTGCCAGGTCCTATCATCCCCGCTAAGGTCCTTTAGTGTAGGGGTTTTATCTATAATCTTGCCAGTTATGTCCCTTAAGACAAGTTGCGTACCCTCAGGGTTTAGGAGATCGGAATCCAACACGAGTACGTAGTACCCCTTTGGCCTAACTATCGCCTCTAAAGGTAACCTTATAATTAGGTGGCGATTGCTAAAGACCTCAAGGATCCAGTTACCGATGGGGACTACTTGGTCGCTAGGGTTGTATAGCTCCACCCATGCTTTATTAAACATTTTATTACCTCCTGGGTTTAGTTCTACTTCGTTAATTACTACCTTAATATCATGGGCATAAGTAATAAAAGGGGTCGTACTAATGTATGAATAAATAATTATTAGTAAGATAGAGGGCAAATACACTTTAGAGTGATGCATACTTATTACCCCTAGGATTTAAATATCCTAATGAACATAAATAAGAATATCCCTTACGCTTTCAAGTACTTATGGCTTATTTGCTTTTCGAGAATTATGGGGATATATACCAAATTAAATTGGTATTGTTATCGACAACCTACCTATCGATGTTAATTAGTTTAGCTAATGTAAGCTGTACCTTCTTATTCTATCCATAATCCCTTCTTAATTTTCTCCGGGAGGTAATTATGGGAGAGGAACTTAAATCCGTGACCCGATAGTGCTTCTATTTCCACTTTCTCCCCTTTATCTAGGAAGAGTTTAAGTTCGCGTTGCCAGGCCTTGGACTTAAACCAAGGATATCTCATTAGTTCCTTAGCCCTCTTTAAGTCCATTTCGGTAGCTTTTATAATGTAGTTCTTAGGTATCTTATATTCATCTATATCACTTACCGTTAAACCTATGAACCTAGCCCCAGGGGTAGCTAAGCGCTCACTCTCGTAACTTAACGCTATGGAGCCGCTCTTATATACCGAGTAAATGTAGAAGCCGTAACTATTATGGTATACCACTCCGTAACCACCTACAAAGGAGTTAGTATTAGGTACCGCTAGATCGTAAACATCGCCCTCATATTCGTACTCCTCTATACGCTCTACTTCAGTTAATGCTATGCTCCCTTCATTAGTAAAGCGTCCTATCGTTAACGAGGTATATGGCTCCCTACCGCCATCATTTACGAGGGAATTAAACTTGACCTTAATTACTGATCCCCCCTCTACTTCTTTAACGTTAACTTTAGGTCCCAAGGATAGGAAAAGTAACGCTAATTGCTTAGCTAAGGCCCTTTTCCTTATCTTAAACTTTACCTCCGAATCGGTTATTAACTTCCCGCCATCTATTACTCCCTTGACAAAGCTACGGATTACTTCCTTAGGGGAATTAAGAAGGGGGGGAAGGATCCCCCCCTCCGGATTAATTAGGCGCGTGAAAATCCTAGCTAAAGTATGACCTCTTATTTTTAGCACTATATCTCCCCCTTCGGAGCAATTTAACGTTACGTCCTTTAAGCCTAATTCCGTAAGGAGGGCGTCTCTTACTTCATCTATTAAATATCCTTTTTCCCTCGGTAACTTGAAGATTAGTTCGTCGATCCCTATTTCACCCCTAATACACCATAATCCTAATAACCAAGCTAGACGTTCGCCTAAGAGCGCCCCATTAGTTAAACGCTTAGTATCATAAGTGCCTGCCCCCCTCCACATCGGTAACTTACTACATATTATAAGATGATCTCCTATCCTAAGCTCTGAGGCTTTAACCGCTTTTATACCGCCCTCCTTGAATGCGAATAATGAATGACTAGGAGTTACCTCTATTATCCCGCGGTCTCTGGTGTATATTTTGAGTAGTTTACCCTTTATCCTATGGCGGTAAGCGTATTCTACTTTTGACCATTTTACCTTCCCACTCTCACTCATAGAGGGTACTTCCCAGGGTACGTAAATTAACTCCTTCTCCCTAGAAGGATCTATGTATGGCCTTAATAGCTCCCCGATAGTCCCCATTTTTACCTCTCCAGTCCTAGAATCGCGCGCTATTATTAGCTCCCATGGAGGTATAGAATCCGCATCGGTGAGTATATATACCGGTAAGTCGTACTCCTCCCATAATCTCCTCACCATCCTCCTGGTACTCCTATCAGGTTGTCCCTTACCAGTTATAAGTATGCAGTTCTCCTTCCTCCAGTACTCCTCCTCATTTAGCCTCTCGAAGATGGCATCCTTCTCTACTACAAGGACGTACTCGGCATTTACTCTCAATATTTCTAGTCTATCTGGATTAGGCGGTATAGCGTAAGCTCCGCTCCCCATTCTGGAGCAATCTATTTCATAGCCTTTGGATCTTATAACTATGTTACCTACTATCTTCCCCTTGGCGTCGTGCATTACCCCCATATGTTCCCTAAGTAATCCTGTCATCACCTCTATATCCTGTAAGACGGAATTCGATTCCCTCTGATCATCCCACGTTTCCTCTCTCGCTCCTCTCTCGCCGTTCTACCCAGATGGTCGATATACACTATGGTATGCTTACCGGTATAATAGAGATCCCTAATAGTAGGATAATCGCCCTCTCTCCTAGCTCTAACTAGTAAACTGAGCATTAATACCGTCTGCATGAACTTCTTAGCTTCCTTTAGGTCGAAGAATTCCCTTACAGCTCTTTTAGGACCCAATAATAGTAGACCCCTTTCCTCATCCCATATGGTGTTCGATAAGGTCCTTAAGGGTATCTCCAGCTTCGGCTTCTCACCTTTAAGTATCTGCTTAGCTATCTTCTTGCCTAATTCTTCTAGCCTCTTTAATATTTCCTCCTCGCTAATGTACTTCACTTACCTTCACCTCCTCCCCTAACTCTTCACTTAATATCTTAAGTAACTTATCAGCAAACTTTTCAGAGGGTAAGCCCGTTATTTCCGAGAGGGCCCTAGCCACCTCCCCTATATATTTAGAGAAATGGACCTTCCTCCTAGCTTTTTCATGTATCTTCTCCACCATGGTTATATGGGCTTTAAGCCTTCTTCCGCACTCCTTAAGGGCGTTACTTATCTCCTTCTCTATCTCCGGTATGTCAGCTATAGCCTCCTTACCTACTCCTTTAAACGGTAACTTAGTAGAACATACGTGGACTAAGACCGCTAAAGGCGCTGGGAACTTTACTTTATAGTTACTCCAATCTAAATTATCAATTACCTTCCTGGAGACGTCTGCTCCTTCATCATATAACAACGGTATTTTATTAGCGAACCTAAATAGTAACGGTTTATCACTAGGCTGTATTTTACCTCCCCAGGCTAAGGCTACCTCCACTACGAAGGGATTCCCTCCGTAAGAAGACGGTTTACGCGTTACCGCCGCAACGTATTCCGCTCCAAGTATCTCCTTAATTCCTCTTCTCAATAGATCCTCCCCTATGGGGGAGAGGGAGAGCGGCCTAGGCCTCCTCCAGTTTGGGTATTCCTTCATGAATTTAGCTAACTTAACTATATCGTCTAACGTTAATTTACTTAGCTTCTTATAGGGATTTAACTTACACCACTTCATAAAGTTACTAGCTATACCTTCCCCTACCCCTTCGAAAGTAGAGGATATGAAGTCTTTAAGGGTTAATGATTTATCAGCCGACCTTATCAACATTTTAAGCATTTCTACATCTACCCCGTAGGGATGGGGTTTAGCTTCCTTGGGAGGGGGCGGCATTACCTTAGTTAGCCGCTTGAAGATTAACTCGCTATCAGGGCTTTTAAAATATATGTTGGCATAAGGAGTTATTATAGCTGTCCTACGGATATATTCCTCAACCCTCCTCCTAGCTTGAGGCCAGTTTCCCTCTATGGTTAACTCTACGATAGTACCGTGCCACTTCCTATTCTTCCTCCTTAGCCTCTCGTGTAGTATTATCGGTCTATTCTTCGATATATCGATCATTAGCTTATATTCGGCTATTACCGGTGAATAAGGAGTAGCGCTCATAACGTATATCGGCGTACCCGTGGTTATCTGAGCGTAAAGTACGGCCATTTTTATCCCTAATCCGAAGACGCCCCTTGACTGCTTTATAACATATTTAGATCCATAGAAAACCCTACCGAAGACGTTAGGTATCTCATCATAGGGTATGCCTACTCCGTTATCCTCTACCCTGACCTTAACTCTATCTGGCTTATCGCCTAGCTCTATGAACACCTTTAAATCAGGTAGGATCCCATGGAGTTCCGTAGCGTCTAGCGAATTTTCTACTAACTCCCTTACCGTTTGATAGAGAGCCCTAACTGGGTTAGAGAAACCCGCTATCTCCCTATTTCTATAAAAGAATTCGGCGGCGCTAAGCCCCCTGTAACTCTCCCTAGCTAAGGGACTCTCCGACATGGTTTATCCTCCTAGAAGCCCTCTTGACCCTAAGGGCAGGGCTATTACATATTCTACTAGGTGGGCTATAAAGGTTGCTAAAATGCCTTCCTACCTCAAATTAATACCCTAATTCCTTTTATTCTACCTTTACTTCCTCTACGTAACCTAAAATCTCGTGAAAAGTATTCTCCTTACAATTCTCGCAGTAGAGGTATAGTTTCTTGAAGTCCCTTATATCATAGCCTACCATAAGTAAACTCTCCCTACCGCACTTAGTACATTTAATCTTCCAAGGCAAGAATTCACACCTATTAACCCTTTAGCAAGTAGTCAGTTGCTGCCCGCTTAACTTCACCTATCATCTCATCCCTTCCTCATCATCCCCCTTTCTTCGAACTCCTTACCCTTTCCCTATATATAAGGAATACCTTCATGGGCCTACCGCACTTGGGACACGGTTCTTTCTCCATGTTAATATAATCGCCTACCTTAGGGGTCGTTACGTTCTCATAACCACAGTTAGTGCACTTAACGATCTCTACTAAGCGGTAATTAGGTATTTCCATCCTATATCCCTTCCATAGACCTAATCCTGCGTAAGCGGCTACTAGTATAGCTAAAGGCAAGTAAACCGTCGATACCCGCTCGGTATCTATTCCCTCAGCTAACATATAAGCCAACCCCATAATTACCGGTATTATAAGCATTAATACTAGCAAATGTAGGAGTATCCAGCGCCTCTTCCTTTTAAGTAACGCCTCCCTACTCAAATTACCCCACCCTTTAATTATGGGTAAACGCCTATAGTATTACCTACCCCTACTAATACTACTGTATCTCCTACTTCGCTCCTCTCCTCTATAACCCTTTCCACCCTCCTAAGAGCCTTATCTATAGATAACGCTATTTCCTTGCTCATTATCGATAAAGCTTCTGGTCCGGCCATCTTTATTAAGATAGCGTAGAGAGGTATCTTAAGTTTAGTTGCTAAACGTTCTATGTTGAACTTTTCAACACCTAGACCGCCTATAGCTACCCCTATTCCCTCCGCGATGCTTCCGCTTCTCTCTCCTTCTAACTTTAAGGCCGCATCTACGGTTATTATCACTTTAGGTTCTCTCCTACTTTTAACTACCATGGCTAAAGCATCATCAAGCCTTCCAGTAACGCCGCTGGGACCTTTAGCCTTTATTACTAATACCTCCCTACCCTTAAATTCCGCCTTGGAAAGTATGGTATCCTCTACTACTTCCCTTATCTCCCCCTTACCGTATAGTTGAATGAACCTGGCAGCTACTAAGCAACCTACGCTATCGCCTATCGGTAGGCCCTTGGAAAAGGCCTCTAGTGAACTTTCTAACGCGCTTACTTCCTCTACTAAAAACGGCAATAGTGAATGTAACTGAAGTAATAACCATATGCTCTTAAACTTCTTACCTAACCTATAATAATGTTCTACGTACTTGTAGATTAAGTTGAGTTGGCGGGTAGCCTCTATTAAATCCTTTAAGTTCTCCACTGCAACCTTAGGGGCCCGTGGTACTAGAGACTTAATTTCGTTAATTAGGGCACTATCCTCTACCAACATTAAGTGTTTTAACTTATCCATTAACCCATAAGGATCCTTATCTTCCGGTTCAAGAAAGACGGAATCTACCATTTCCCTTACTCTTTCCTCTATCCTACTTACCCTCCTGCTTTCTGTTTCCTTTGCTACATTTCTGAACTCCTTTAATGTGGTTTCTATAGCTTTCTGAGTAGCCCTTCTAAACCCCTCTACATAAGCCTCTATTTCCTTAATCGTTCTGAAGATATCTATTTCCCTACTTGCGTAAGCGAATATCGTTAGGAGTATTAACCATAGAAGTAGTTCGTAAAAGTTACCCTGAGGCAATAACTAACCCCCTATACCCTTAACTCAGTAGCATGTTGTGAGAGGAAGCTATTTAAAGTTAACCTTACCTAAGTTAGGGGAGCCGTAATTCTCTTCATAAGAAATACTTAAATCACTCATAATGTATGAATAAGGTAACGTGATAGCTGTAATTTCCTTTACCGATCCCAGGGAGACCGCCTTAATATCGGAAAGGGAGAATTACGTTAGGAGTAAACATTTGGAACTAGTAAATAAGCTGGCGAGGGAAGTAAGAGTATATGATGTAATGAGGGATTTAGGTAAATATGAAAGTAAACTTTTTGGTATAAGTAAAATGAAAGAGGTAAAAGAGGCGATTAAATTAATCAGGAGTAGTGATGTACATGGGGTAATACTAGGGCTTTGGCATTGGACAGAACCTAACCTAGTGATAGAATTAGCTAAGGCGACTTCCTTACCCTTGCTCCTCTATACCTCCGACGATCCTGAATGGGCAGGTACTACCTGCGTTTCAGCCGTAGGCGCATCGCTATGGGAATCTTCTTTAAACCCTAATATGATTAAACATTATAGGGTCAAAGGAAATGTAAAGAAAGTAGTTAAGTGGGCTAGGGGGATAGAGGCAGCTGGTAAACTTAAGGATTCATTACTACTCTTATGGGGAGGTACTTATGCCTTAGGCATGGAACACTTAATGGACGATCTTTCAGCCCTTAAGGCTATAGTAGGGGATTTCTTAATAGAAGACCAATACGTGTTAATTAGAAGGGCTGAGGAGATATTAGCTAAGGATAGGGAGAGGGTCGAGAAGTTCGTTAACGAACTTACGAGTAAAACGGAAGTAGTATTCGATGGGAAGATGTTAACCGAGGAGAGCTTGAAGAAGGAAGTAGCCTTGTACTTAGCGGCTAAGGATAGGATCTCGGAGTTATCCAAGTCGAGGAGAGTAGGTGGGGTATCCATAAAATGTCAACCCGAGATTTCGGAAATTTATGGAGTTGATCCATGCTTAATACCTGCCTTTTTACCTTTCCCAAAGGATCTAGAGGGAGTTAAGGAGATAGTGCCTACCGTTTGCGAAGGCGATATTAAGGGGTTAATTACCTCTACCTTACTTTACTACATAAGCGGGAGGCCTCCCTTATTTGGGGACTTAAAGTACCTAGGGGAGGGTTACTTCGTATTAGCCAATTGCGGAGCCTCCTCTGTTTATTATGCGGCTTTAAGTGAGGATCTAGATTCTAACTTACGTAAGTTAAGGATAGCCCCTCAATGTCAAGGCAGGGGGGGAGGAGCTGTAACTTATAGAACTCCTTCGGCTCTAATGACCGTAGCTAGGTTGATCAGGGTAAGGAGGAAATACTATATGCAAGTTATGGTAGCGGAGACCTTAACTATAAGTAGGGAGTTCGAGGATAAGCTTAAGTGGGGTAAAACGTGGCCTCATACTCTATTTAAGCTTAATATAGATGGTGAGCTCTTCCTTAATGCCGTAGGCTCTAATCACTTCTCAGCCGTACCTGGCGATTACCTAGAGGAATTAAGGTATGCTTGCGAGGTAATGGGATTGAAGTTAGTAAGGTTAGACGAGGAGAATTCCATTAAGTCTTTCCTCGACGAGGTGAAGAGGGGAGCTTAAGGCCATATATGCTAATAACATTAAGGTATAGGAGGAGTTTCCCAAAACGATATCTCAATTTTTTAAGGCAAGGGTGTTAAAGTTAGGTGCCTCGATGCTATTAAGGCGTAGGTTATCCATAGGTAAGCTCCTTAAGGAATACTCTATCGAACCCTTTACTGAATTGGAGTATCCAGAATTAAGGAAGTATCTAAGGGCTTTAGTACTCGATACAGAAGGTAGGGAGATAGGTTGGATTAAGGAAGTAAGGGTTAGGAAGAAGGATAAGAAGGTAGTGGAAGTAGCTATCGAGCGAAGTGATGGCAGGAGCCTAAGGGTAGATCCCCGCCTCTTAGTAATATATAGGGGCAATTTATTCCTCTTAGAGGAATTAAGCGAGGAAGCCTTACAGAAGTTAGTTAAGCTAGTAAATAACACTGAGGGCCCGTCAATTAATGAAGGAGTTTTAAGGAAATTAACGGGAGAGGAAGGAGCTGTTAAAACTACTATAGAATTCCTATCGGCTATGGAGAAGGAGCTTAAGTCCCAACTTAATGAATTGGTTACTCAATGGTTTATGGGTAAGCTATCCCTAGATGATTTTATGGATAGATCGCAGAGCGTCAGGAGCAAGCTCGAAAGAGTTAGGAGCGTTAAGGAAGCTTTAAAGGGAATAGTTTTAAATGATGATGTGAATAATTAATTTATTACGAGTTAACTTAGATAGCCTACTTCACTTAATAACCTTTTTACTAAAGGTAATGGAAGGCCTATAACATTAGTGTAACATCCTCTAATTTCCTCTATTAGGGAAGCTCCTAAGCCCTGTATCGCGTAACCCCCTGCTTTCCCTATAGGCTCATGGCTAACTAGATATCTGTATATTTCGTACTGACTTAACCTTCTAAACTTAACAGCGGTAACCTCATAATCCTGTTTTATTATCCCTGAACTCCTTTTAGCTAAGCTAATCCCCGTATATACGTAATGCCACTTACCTGAAAGCAACTCTAAGTATTCCCTAGCTGATTCGTGGTCCTTCGGCTTACCTAGGATTTTACCGTGAACGGAAACCACTGTATCTGCAGCTAATACTAAGTCCTCTGATTCTACGTCCTCTAATACGCTTAAGGCCTTAAGTTCAGAATTCCTTAGGACGGTATCTATCGGCTTGCCCTGAATTAGTTCTTCAGAAGCCTTAGGTTTTATTACCTTAAATTCCTCCACGAGTAGCTTAAGGAGCGTTATCCTCCTCTCCGAAGTAGAAGCTAATATCAACATTTCATCATTTAGTCGGTCAAAAGATTGGGTATGTACCTCCAAACCGTTCCATCCTCTCTATCCTCCAGGGCTATACCCATTTCCCCTAGTTTGTCCCTAATTCTATCCGCTAAATCCCATACCCTTCTTCTCCTCAGTTCTCCTCTAATCTCTATTAGTAATGGTAAAAGGGAGGCTAATCTCTCTTCACTTAACTTAGCGTACTTCATCTTGAAACCTAATAACTTTAAGGCCCATACAACGGTTTCGTAAGCTACCCTTATGCTCTCTCCGCTATATCCTTTATCTATTAAGGACTCTAAGTAGGAAGAGAACCTGAAAAGCGCGGCTAATGCCTTAGGGGTGTTGAAATCGTCATTCATAGCTTCCTCGAATTCTCTTCTGAACTCCTTCGCTCTTTCCCTTACCTCCTCTATCTTCCCTCCCTTCTCCTTAAACTTAACCATTAATCTAGCTCTCTCTAAGATCCCATATAACTTAATTAAACTCCTCTTAGCTTGTAACGCTTTATCCTCACTAAATTCTATAGGACTTCTATAGTGAGAGGATAGTACTAGAAGCCTTAAGGTATCAGCACCGTATTTATCTATAAACTCCCTTATAGAAATTATATTTCTTAAGGACTTAGACATTTTCTCTCCCTTTACCATTAGTAGTCCGGTATGAAGCCAGTATTTAGCGAAGGGCTTCTTACCGCTATAGGCTTCTGATTGGGCTATTTCATTTTCATGATGCGGGAAAATCAAATCCTCCCCCCCGCCATGTAGGTCTATTTGCTCCCCTAAATGCTTAATTGCCATCACTGTGCACTCTATATGCCAACCGGGCCTACCCTTGCCCCACGGGCTATCCCAACCTGGCTCATCCTTACTAACCCCTCTCCATAATGCGAAATCTAGTGGGCTTTTCTTACCCCTCCTTATCTCTACCCTAGCTCCAGCCTTTAGGGAGTTCACTTTTTGTCTTGAGAGTTTACCATAGTCCTTTAGTTTAGAAACGTCAAAGTAGACGTCGTTACCTACTCTATACGCGTAACCTTTCCTCATAAGTGCTTCAATTACCTTTATCATATCCCTTATATGCTCCGTAGCTCTAGGGTACCTATCCGCTTTTACCAATCCTAACCTTTCAATATCCTTAAAGAACTCTTTTTCAAACTTCCTAGCTAATTCTAGCGGCGTTATACCTAACTCTTTAGCTCTCCTTATTATCTTATCCTCTATATCCGTTATATTTACGATATACTTCACCTTGTACCCTTTGTATCTTAAGTACCTTACTATTACGTCGAACACTATGTATGTCCTGGCATGCCCTATATGGGAGTAATCATATACCGTAGGTCCACATACGTAGATCCTTACCTCGTTATCCCTTAAGGGCTTAAATTCCTCCTTCATCCCACTGAGCGTATTAAATACTACTAAAGGCATGTCTTACTCCTCTCTTATTTCGATAACTTTAACACGAAAAACAATGTTAAGGTTAATATATTTTAGCTTTCTGGCTTGCGGCATTTCGTGATCATATTAGCGATTAAAGTAACTTTTTAAAGCCTTAAGTTTAATATTCACTAAGGGGATGACCTCTCCTGGCCTTACTGATCGCAATAGGTGATGTAATTCGGGTTTCAGAGGATCCCGGGTTTCCATTTCCATCGGTAATGCGTAATAGGTAAGGTGGAAGAAGTGTTAGTTAAAGTTAAGGTGGATGGTTACGGTGAGGTAATCCTAGAACTAAATGAAGAGTTAGACGTAGTAAAGGAGTTAATTAAGAAAATACCCTTCTCCTCTAAGGTAGAGGTTTGGAAGGAGGAGATATACTTCAGAACTCCTTTAAGCGGGATAGGTGGAGAAACCTGTTTAAAGGTAGATAAAGGTTCGGTAGCGTTATGGCCTCCTGGTAGGGCGCTATGTATTTTTTACGGAATAAGCCAACCTTATACCCCGATAGTGCCTATAGGTGAGGTAGTAGGGCCACTACATACCCTTAGCGAGTTATCTCAGGGCGTTGAAGTAAGGGTAGAATCCTATCAGGATGATGAAGGGTTACCCCTCGAACTAAGGCGGAGAGGTTTATGCGCTGCTCGTAGGATACGAGGAGGGGAGGAATCAGTAGTGGTTAACCTTAAGGTTAAGGGATTCACCTTAAGGTTCGAAGCCTATGAGGAGGAGTATGGTATACCCATAGAGGGTGAACCGTTATTTAAGTGGCAACATGATTATTCCTCAATTAGTGCCTTAAGGAGGATTAAGGAAGCTATTAAGGATCCTGAAGTTAGGATAGATATAAATGAAGAGGGTTACCTAGTCTTAAGTTCTTACGCTAAGGAAGTAGGTCAGGTAATTAAGGTATTAAGTTCTTTAGCACAAGCATATCTGAAAGTGTTAAATCTATAAATTTTTATTATAAAGTAAAAAGGGGATTTAAGGTCTAATTATAATACCGATCGACTTACTTAGATTTTTTATCTCCTTAGCTATGATAATTAAGTACTTGGCGTGTATAGCGGCTAGCTTGTAAAAGAATATCCTATCGAGGAGATCCCTCACGTAATCACCGTATTCCAAGTAATTTAATGCTAAGTAAGGCTCCATACCTAATTCCTTAGCCTCATTACATAAGGTTAAAGCTTGAGAGCGTGAATAATTTACTATCTTCCCTAAGGCCTCCTTACGTACTATGGTATTAAATTCATAAAGTAAATAAGCAAGGACTCTTATGGAGTCAGCTGAAGCCGATAGGTAATCTCCCTTTAAGTAAGCTTCCTTAGCCATGTTTAAGTACTCTTCTACCTTTTTAACTTCTTCTATCCTTTCCTCGCCAAATATTGAAAGGGCATAGGCCATGACCGAATAAGCTTCGTCCATGAGGTTCTCGGTTACTCTTTTTATAATGGGCAAAGGTATTACTTTAGTTCCCCATACCTTTAACTTCCTTATCCACTTTAACCAAAGTTCTACACCTGCTAGCCTAGCTTCCGAGAAGGAAAGCGAATCCACGGCCTTAACGAGTAAACTATCAAAGCCCTCACTAAGGTATTGCTTATAATACTTACCGCTATCCGTTAAGCTCTTCCTCGTTTCTTCTAATCTTTCAACAATGGCTATTAGCAGTCCTATATTAGTTAAAGTAGGTTTAAAGCTCTTCACTTTCTCGTATAAGGAGGTTAAGGTAGCATTGGCCTCCTTAGCCCTCCTTACGAAAGCTCTCTCCCCCTTTTCGTTAACTTCGTATACTAGTTCTAGGTATTTTAGATGAGTAAGTAACGCGAATGCTCTGCTTGAGGCTACGTAATACCTTCCCTCATTTAACAATCTCTTAGACTCTTCCATTAACTGGTAATAACGCTTAAGTTCCTCGGCGAATGCTCCACTTAACTTACTATTTAATTCATTGTAAAGCTTCGTATCTATCCTTAGCAATTCTTCTCCCATATTTTTAAGTGCCTCTAAGTATCGTGGACTTAAGGTTATGGAGATAGGAGGTTTAAGCACCTTGTACTTAAGGCCTGTAAAATAACTTATCGCTTGTCCTATGTTATACACTGGTATCACCTTTAACCCGAACTTCTCCCTAGCGTAAGCCACCACATTAATCCTCCTAGGGATAAGCTCGCGATAGATGAACGGGCCTATCTCCCTCTCCCTAACCTCGTAAGTAGTGGTTTCCTCCTCCCCTAAAGGTATCAAGAAGAGTTTAACCCCCCTCTTAGCCACGGCTTCTGCCTTCTCTAAGATCCCGCCTACAGGGCCTATGGAACCATCGGGGTTTATCATCCCTGTCATCGATACGTCATCCCTTAACTTTAATCCCTTAATTAAGGCGTACATCGCTACGCACATATAGGCGGAAGCAGAAGGGCCCCCTATTACTATCGAGTTACTTTTCACCTCTATTAGGAAATCCACGCATGTAGAAGGTACACCTGCTAGTTCGCAAGCTATCATAGCCGCTACCCTTGCCGAAGCCTGAATATCGAGCTGGCTTAAAGGGGTAGTGGAAATGAAAACCCTACCTCTTCCCGGCCTTACTAGAGTTATAGTTATATTAGTTAGCACTCCCTTCATTACCTTTCCACTTAAAGTCACTGCTGGAGCGTGTATGGTAATACTCCTAACCTCCTTTAAGGTAAAGGTTCCAACGGCTTCGGTAATGGGTGACAGTATAAATATCGTTATTAAGGAGAGGAAAAGGAAATGTCTCCTTAGCATGGAATAGCACCTCGCGATAGTAAGTATTGAGCACCTAACTTACTTATCTTCGTGCTCCTCTTACCTAGCGAAGCTAAATAAGCTACTAATGTTAACCAGAAGTAATCAAGCCATACATGGGCGAGGTAGAGTACCAGAACGCCCACTAATTGCATAAGCATAATAGCCTCCGTTACTAGAGATAAACCTATGCTAAGCCACCATATTAAGAAGAAGGGATTGAATAGAGTTAAGGTAAATCCTATTACAAGCGAGGAACCGTTACTTAAGCTATTAACGCTATTAGGAGCGCTTTTAATGGCGTCTAGGAACTGCAATATACCGAAAGCTATTAACGAGGAACCTCCTACTAAGCTTACTACGAGTTTAGTCCTAAGATCATTTATGACGGTCGAAAGCCCTAAAGCTAAGCAAAGGACGAGGGGGAATTCGGCTAAGGTATGCCCTAAACTAGCTACGATACCCCCTTTATATCCCCTCTTAAAGCCTAACGTAGCGACAGCTACAGTTAAAGGACCCGGCGATAACGCTCCTGAAGCGCTAATGAGTATTACTTTAGCTAGGAACCCTAAAGGTAAGGTGGCCACGGTAGGATGCTATGCTAGCTCCTTTATTAGCTTTTACCTTATTATACTTCCTCCCTTAAATACCGTTCTATAGTCTTAATTATGAGGTCCAACGGATCTTCTAACAAATTAAGTCGAACTTTAAACCTTTCATATCCCTTAGAGGTTATTTCCTTTAATGTATTAAGGGCACTGTTAACGTCTAGCTGGTATATGGGAAATCCCCTATCTCTTAAATAATTTACCACATATAAGCCCCTAGGGAAGAGGGTTATACTTGGTACTCCTATTAAGGAAGCCTCAGTAGCCATGGTGGCCCCTCCTGTTACTACGGCTAAGCTGTAATAAGCTAAGCTTAAGGAATCTACAGCGAAATTAGGTATTATTACTTTACCTCCGAACAACTTTCTCAAATATGCTTCCTGATCGGGATATCTCGTGAAAACCACTGCGCTTATCCTTCTATTCAATACTTCTCTTATTAATGGAACCATGATAGTTGGAGGGGCTCTAGGGGATCGAGGATAGTAGGAGGCCTTAGCTTCTTCAACTCTAAAAACTACATAGGAGTAAGGTTCTAGATTTAGTACTTTCAAAACCTCATCTGAGGGTTTAAACCTCCTTGCCCATATTACTTCAAATACTCCTTTAAATGTCCTGAACTTTATGAAGCGATAATAAGGGCCATAAGCTTGGGGAGGAGTAGCTTCGGGTACTATTACTTCGTCAGCCAAAGGTATCGTTAATCTATTTACATAAACAGAATGAGGTGAATCCGTAAGTAGTACTATCGGCAAGTTTAATTTAAAGGCTGCTCTTACAGCTTCTGGGGAAGTAAAGGAAGAATGTAGTAAGGGTCTTCGGTCCTTCATTTCCCTTAAGAAGGAAAGCTCCCTAACTAAGCTGGCCGCTAATTTACCGGCTAAATCAGCTCCTCCATAACTACCTATTACGTCTACGTTAACTCCCTTTAACTTAAATAACTTAACTACGTAATCGTAATCCCTGCAGGTAATTTTTACATCATAACCTTTAGCCTTCAATTCGAAGTATAGGTAACTATACAGTAATGCCTGTTTACCGGTAAGTGCATCGAACCATATCAAGTTAATTACCCGTAATTACATCCTCTACCACCTTAGAATTGGGAGGTATAGTAGCGTTAGGCATAATGGTAACGCCTGGCGCTATGGAGGTATTAGCTCCTATCCTTACGTTATCCCCTATTATGGCCCCCAACCTGCTTCTCCCGCTATCTACCTTCCTTCCCTTTATTAGTACCAGTACGTTCCCCCCGTAGATGTTCTGGCTGGGGATTTTTACTCCGCTTTCTAAGTAGACGTTCTCCCCTATGATGCTCTCGAAAATTGCGCAATGGCTAGAGATATAAGTGTTCTCCATTATAATTGAACCTGAAATATAACTTAACGGCCCTATCTCTATGTTATCGCCTATGGTAGAGTAAGGTCCTATGACGGTATTATAGCCTACTATAACATTTGAACCTATATGGGTAGGCCCTATTACTACAGATCCAGGTAGTAATACAGACCCCTCTCCTATCCTAACGTTTCCGATAACTCTAGCTGCTAACCTTATATCGCCCCTTATATCGGTAGATATCCTTTCGAGATAAACCTTGTTAGCATCTATTAAGTCCCAAGGTCTACCTACGTCGAACCACCAACCTTTACCTCCATCATATACTGCTACCTTACCTCGGTTAGCCATTAACTGTACCGCTTCGGTTAACTCCCTCTCCCCTCTAGGCGACTTACCTACCCTATTTACGTACTCGAATATTATCGGTTTGAACAAATATATACCGGCATTTATTAAATCCCCCTTTACCTCCCCAGGCCTAGGTTTCTCCACTATGGACCTTAAATACCCTTTCTCAACTACTAATACCCCGTACTCATAAGGGTTATCTACATGTACTCCTAATACCATACCCTTTATTTCACCTAATTTCTCGAAGCTACGAAGGAAATTACGTAATACGTCCTTATCTACGGTTACATCGCCTGAAACGGCCATGAATACTTCATTTCCTACGTAATCCTTAGCTACCTCTACTGCTCCGGCAGTACCGTCAAGTTCCCTCTGGTAAATGTACTCTATTTTGACTCCGTACTCCTCCCCGCGACCTAAATACTTTATAATTTTTTCCTTTAAGTGGTGAACTACTACCCCTATTTCCTTAACCCCTATTTCACTTAGCGTAGTCACTATATGCCCTATGAGCGGTTTGCCTGCTATGGGCAATAAGTGCTTAGGCCTCGTCTGGGTTAATGGATTTAACCTAGATCCTAAACCGGCAGCTAATATTATAGCTTTCATGGACTTCACTTAGTTCATTACTAAATTTAAATAAGGTTTCAAATTAAAAACGTTTTAAACAGCTATTAACGAATTAATTATTTAGTTCCCATTAATACCTCAGGTACGAATACTACCGCCGCTACGGTGGCTCCGTAACAACCCCGAGGTATCCTTAGCGTCTCTATGCGCGTCCTGAAGAAAGCTAACTTCACACCTCTAGATCTAGCCATCTCGTAAATTTTCCCCCTTAGTTCCCTTAATAACTCGGTGTAGTTTTTTGATCCGTGAGCCTCCACTACATAACCGTAACCGCCGTCACTAGGCAATCCCCACGCTATACCCGCTCCTATTCTCTCACCATCCTTACCCCTAGCTTCAGCTACTACCGCAAAGGCTATACTGCCCGGTGGTAAGGGTATAGGTTTAACTTCCACGGCGCCAGGTGGGATTATGGAGC
>NJEH01000018.1 GCA_002254595.1 Thermofilum sp. ex4484_15 | reverse complement strand
GCCGGTATAGCTTTAGTTATCTCCACGGCCTTAATATACATCGTAGCAACGTATTTGCTTCCCATACATTATTTCGCTAGGGAGTTCTTAACTACCGTGGTACTAGGAGCCGGGGTGGATTACTCTGTTTACTTACTTTATAGGGTTTTAGAGGGAAGGAATAGGGGGTTAGGGATAAAAAAGGCCCTCGAGGAAGCCTTAAATTACGGAAGTAAAGCGCTAATAAGTAGCGGATTAACGGTAATGGTAGGATTCGGTAGCATGGCTATAAGCGATTTTGGAGTGCTTAGGAGCGTGGGCTTATGCTTAGCATTAGGGGTTTTCATGGCCTTACTTACTTCAATAACCTTCACTCCTTCTTTAATAGCCTTGATAGGGGATAGGATCCTATGGCCTAGGAGGTTAAAATACGGGGTTAAGGGAAGTAGAGGGGTCAGGTCTAGGTACCTTAGGGAGGTAGCCTCCATAGCCGTAAGGAAGCCTAAGAGGGTATTAGCCTTAGCAGTAATAGTTACTATAATTTTAACTCCAGTACTCCTTTCGATGAAAAGGTGTTATAACGCGATAGAACTATTACCTTCTACGGAAGCTAAGGTCGGTTATCGCGTGCTTTCGGAGAGCTTCGGCGAGTACCTACTATCTAATGCTTTAATAGTAATTAAATTACCTCGTCCTTTAGTAGAGGGAAGTTCGGTAGATCCTTACGTATTTAACGAATTAAGATCGGTTCTTCTAGCATTAAATAAGTCACCGGCCGTAAGGCTAACTATAAGTCCGCTAAGTCCAGAGGGTCGCTTACTTACGTTAAAGGAGTTAAGCGAACCAAGGAATTTAAATAAGTCTTTAAGGTTATTGGATGATAAGTGTAGTACTGCGTTATTTATAGCTTACTTGGACGTACCTTGGTCGGGGTCCTCGTCCTTTAAAGTTATCGACGAACTCAGGAATACTTTAAGGCTATTTAATGCTAAAGGCTTAAGGAGCTATGTAGGTGGGGATATCGCCTTAACTAAGGACGTTATGGAGCTAGTTAATAAGGAGTTCTTATATTATATGATCCCACTTATAACTTTAGGTATTTACTTAGTATTGTTAATACTCTTAAAGTCCCTAATAGTTCCGCTTAAGCTATTAGTTACTATAGGTATGAGTATCGTATGGTCGCTCGGATTATTAGTAGCAATCGTACAGTGGTCCTTCGGGATCCCTATATACTGGATAGTTCCGATAGTGGTCTTTAACGGTATAATAGGGTTAGGGATGGATTACAGTATTTTCTTAATAAGTAGGGTAAGGGAGGAGGTAGAGAAAGGGTTAAGAGATGAGGAAGCTATGATGAAGGCGGTGGAAGTTACTGGTACCATTATAACCCTTTGCGGTACCGTTATGGCCGCATCCCTAGCTACTTTAATGTTATCGCAGGTTATTATACTTAAGGAGACAGGGTTCGCTTTTGCATCAGCGATCCTATTAGATACCTTCGTAGTGAGATTACTATTGTTGCCTAGCATCATGGAAGTAGGTAAGGAATGGAATTGGTGGTTCCCTTTTAAGCGGTTATAAGCCCTCCAACAGAAACCTATCAGCTTTGGTACCCTTCTTCACCTTTCCGGGAGGTCTGTATCATCATCTATTACCCTTAATAAGAAAGCGCCCTTAATTGCCTTTCGGGGGCATAATTCAATACACAAGCCGCATCCTGAACATCTCTCATCTAGCACCTCTACCTCTCCTCCCTTCCTTACTAAAGCTTCGAAAGGACAAAGATCTACGCATAACCAACATTTCGAACATTTACCGTGATCTACTAAGACGGTATTCATGCCTTCTATTACTGATTTGAACGTAGTAAGATAGTTAGTAGCGATTAATTCCTCAATTAAGCTCTTAACCCCTTTTATGCCTTGTAAAAGTAGCGGATGTTGTACTTCATACCCGGTTACATAATCACTAAAGTCCATTAAGTATTGTACTTTAGAAAGGCTTATGCAAGGTAATACCTTAAGACCTATAGAATGAGCTATTTTAGAGTAGAAAAGTAAATGGTCATTATGGGACAAAAATATCTTAACTAGCTTGAATTGTTTAAAATTGCCTTCTGATAATATCGTATTTGAAAGAACTACGTAATTTAGCCCGGAATGATGTAAGAAATTAAGCAAGTAAATACCCTTTTCGAAAAGTAAATCCATGTTAATTTTTACTATCAAATCTACGTCTAAATCGCTCATTAATGATTTTAACTCGACTAAAATATTCTCGTTTAAGGGTAATACTTCCAATTCTATAGCTGTAAATCCCTCCCCCCCTACATATTTAATGAACTTACGTAAATCCCTTCCCTCTTTAGGTATTATACTAGGTATGACTTTAACCCTAGCTAACTTACTGAGCTCTTTTAAATAATTAGTGTACTCCTCTAGATCGCCAGGAAAAGTAGATAACCTGTAACTTAACCTCCCCTTATTATCTAAGTAGTAGAGGGGCCTAGGGTAGCCCCTTAGTACGCTTAATTTACTAGAGGAGTATAAATCAGCTATTACACCCGATAGTGGTAATTTAAGTACTCTCTTCAACGAATTCCTGGAAAGTACCCTAACTTCATTACCCAATAGAAGTAATAAGGTCTTACTCCCCTTCACCCTTCCACTTCCGGTTAGCAAGTTAGAAGCCCTATAGTAATTATGTTCCTTACTAATTATTATTCCCACGTGATCTTAACTTTTAAATACTTTCTTTTAAGTTATTTCCTATAGGCCCCGTAGCTTAGCATGGATAGAGCGCGGGCCTGCGGAGCCCGAGGTCGCGGGTTCAAGTCCCGCCGGGGCCGCTTCTTACATCGATCTTATGGAGGAACGGGCTATTGTTACCGAAATACATTAGGAAGGTGGCTTGGAGGTTAATGGTTAAGTTTCTAGGAAGGGAGGTGCTAAGTTCCTTCAGAGCAGGTTCGGTGAGCTCAGGGTGAGCGAAGCTAGATATGAGGATGTACTTAACGAAGTGTACAATATTTACCTGAAATATCTAAAGTCCTTATCTTACTCGTTTTATAGTTATTTATAAAAGACGGTTTTTCCGGTAGATCACCTAGGTGATTATATTGGGAGGGGATTCATTATGTTAATGCTTTTCCCCTTACTATGCTCATCCTTTATAAGCCTAGTACAGCCGTAACCCTTAAAGGATAGGGTTAACGAGTTAGAATGGGAATTTACTAGCAAAGTGAACTTCAGGAATGCCTGGCTGAGCTACACTTTTCAATTCTTTCTTAACTAGATACAGAAAACTTGTATAGTCGTTCAAGTATTTGAAGTTAACTCCCCGTGAAGTTCTACTTACCTCCATGTAGGCCTATATGAAATATCATCGAGGCAACCCGACCGATATCATCGAATTCCTGCAAGTGGGAAAACGAGAATTAATCCAAGGGGGTAAATGGAATAAAAGCGACGTAATTGCAATTTTACTTTAAAACTTTTAAAAGCTATAGTATTTACCTCTTTAAACTTAGTAGGTTCATCATAGACGTTTTCATTCCCTAGTGCTTTTAACTTTTACCTCTTTTCTACGTTCTAAACTTGCTTGTTTAGGATGATACGGTTACGGTAGCTAAGTTAAATTCCGATTTACATGTCTAACATATGTAATGATCGAAATTCGCTATTGCCTTTAAAGAAGTTATCGCGCTAAATTCTTATTCCTTTTATATTAAGTACATGAAAATCGGAATCTTACTAGCGTCCTTCCTAAGGATATCAGACCTGCGCGGTTAATTCATCCTATTTCATACCTTTCGAGCATCATCATCCATAATTAAAACATTAAAAACCTTTATAAATCGTTACCTACTAATGCTTCACGTGATTGAAGTTAGGAAACCTATAACAGCTTACCTACTAGCTACCGTTAGGACGGGCAAGGAGTATGAGACATTAGAGTTAATAAGGAGTATGAAGGGAGTGAAGGAAGCTTTGATAACTTATGGGCTCTGGGACTTAGTAGTTAAGATAGAAGTCGATAATTTAACTGAATTGGACAAGATAATAAGCGATATAAGAGGTATCGAGTGGATAGAGAGGACGACTACATTAATAGGTGTTTAATGATGGAGAGTTACAAGGAGTACGAGGAGGAACCGTTATTACGTAGATTAATTAACTATGCGTTAGTTTCCTTAAGGAATACCGGGGAAATTTACCTTAAGCCGGTAGATACTTTAAAGAGGGTTAAAGAACGGCCCGATTATTTAGCTCCGTTCTTCTTCGTAGCGTTACTTACCTATGCCGGTTTGAATTTACTACGGATATTAAGTTGTAACATCTATTTAGTACGGGACGGTAATTTAATTACCGTTTGGGAGGATATGTTCGCTAAGGGAATATGGGTAATAATTACTCTTAAGGTTATGTGGGCTATTTTCTATTGGATAATTTCCTTCATCTTACTTTTCCTCATGGCTAGGTTATTAGGTAGTTACGTGGAAATGGGTTGCTTATTCTCGGCGGCCGGCTTTCTAAATTCAGTAAACTTCCTCTTCGCTAGCGCGGAGGCTCTACATGCTTACTTCTACGTCCTTTCTAACCCTAGGTTAATATTAAGGCCTCCTCCTTTTGCCAGTAAGGGGTACATACCTAGCGAGGCGTTAGATTACTGGCTTAAAGACTATTATAGCTTACATAACGTATATGTTACCTTCTTCATGATATGGGGCTTCATATTAGCTACTTTAATACTTTACGTAGTGGGAGAACTTAAAATAAAGAGGGCGCTTATAGGTTCATTAGTATCTTACGTAGGTACTCAGTTAATGACTCTGTTCTTACCATTTAGGTGAGAGTTATGTTGAATTCCTTTAACTTAATAGTATCCACGATGAGAAATAGGGAGGATAGTTGCATCACAGAGCTTTGGTACTTTTTAAGGGAGTTAGGGGCTAAAAGCGTAGAGGTAAGTAGGACGGGGTTGCCCGGCCTTATAGTAGCTTCGTGCGATCTAGATCCATTTTACGTAGTAAGGAAATTAAGGGAAATAGCTAATGAAAAACCTTGGGAATTCAGGTACATACTAAAAGTAGTACCCGTTGAGAGCGTAGTAAGATCGGAGCTAAACGAAATAGGGGAGGGAGCTTTGAAATTAGCTAGGAGAAAAATAGGCCCGTCTGAGAAGTATAAGGTAGAGGTACACTTAAGAGCTACTAAGTTAAAGAGAACAGAAATAATAGAGTCCATAGCCCCCTTCTTAAGTAATAGGGTAGATTTAGAGAACCCGGATAAAATAATAAGGGTTGAAGTTATAGGTGGCCTAACAGGTTTAAGCGTCATAGAACCTCCTGATGTAGTTTCCATACCTAAAATAAGGGCTAAGAAGGGGATGGGATAAACTAGTATTTGAGGTAATAATGTTATTTAGAGTAAGGATGTGGGGGGATTATGCCATTAAGTAGTTATGAAATAGCGTTGAATTTCGGAAATTTAAAGGTAAAGGCTACTTTGGACAGGAAGTTAGCTCCTATAATCATCGAAAGGTTAGTTAAGTTATTACCCTTAGAGGGTAGGGCGATACGATATGGGGAAGCATTTATATGTCTAATGATAAGTAAATCGCTGGGTATGGAGAAGCCAAGAGGGGAAGTAAGGAAGTCTGATCTATTCTACTGGCCCTCTAGCAATTGTCTAGGGATAGCGTTGAAGAATAGGAAATTGGGCTTTAAGGTAGCGATCTTAGGTAAAGTGGATGAAAATAGTTTAGATAATTTACGTGATTTTAAAGGGGGATGTAGAGTAAGGATAGAGTTAATATCCTGATAGGGTAACCATATACATCTATCGATAATTTAAGGGGAGGTAATGTTATGTCCTGGGAGAAAATAATAGAGGACCTAGAGAAGAAGCTTAGGCTAATGTTAGCTAAAATAATGATAGCTGAAAGGTTAACTTTTAACGAGGCTGTGAAAAGACAATTCCTTTGGACCGCTATATTTACTAGGAACCCATTAATGTTACCGGATACTATGAGGAACGTTTACATTTCCACGGTAATTTCGGATATAAAGAAGGTAAGGAAGAGGATCGAGAAGAAGGTAAGGGAGTTAATGAAGGAGGGGGAGAACGAGAAGGCCTTAGCCTTAGAGGAAGTAGCTAAGGAGCTAAACATAGGTAAGGGAATTACGGTAAATGAATTAAGGGAGAGGATCGAGAGGGCATCTAGGTTGTTGCAGTACTTAAGTTAAAATTTATAATTTAAGGGACGCTACCTATAATGCCCACCTTGGGGGTTTAAAATGGCTAGGAAGAGTCATAGATCTAGGGCCGTTAGATGGGTTAAGGTAAGAACGCCGGGAGGGGGGGTAAGGATACATTATGTAAAGAGGAAGCTAGGAGTACCTCATTGTGCCATATGTAAGAGGCCTTTACAGGGGTTCCCAGAATTACTGCCTAAGGAGGCTAGGAAAGGCCATAGGCCCCCTACTAGGATCTACGGGGGGTACTTATGCCATAAGTGTTTAATGGAAGCTTTAAGGGTTAGTGTAAGGAATATGGCAAGTGAAGCATAATGAACGGTAAGAAGGGACCGGTTATAGTAGTTAGCGGTCAAGTAGGTACCGGTAAGACCACTCATGCTAAATTACTAGCTAGGGAGTTTAATTTAAGGTACGTTTCAAGCGGCCAGCTCTTCAGAGAGTTAGCTAAGGAAAGGGGGTTCACATTAGAGGAATTCCATAGATTAGCCGAGAAGGATCCCAAGATAGATCTCCTAGTGGATAAGAGGGCTTTAAGGGAGGCGGAAAGGGGTAGCGTCGTAATAGAAGGCCATTTAACAGCTTGGATAGTTAAGGAACTAGCCGATATTAGGATACTATTAACGGCTCCCTTAGAGGTGAGGGCTAAGAGAGTAGCCGAAAGGGACAACATAACTTTAGATAAAGCCCTCAAAGATGTAATGCTAAGGGATGAAAGTAATAAGTTAAGAGCTAAGCGGTACTATGGTGTAGATCTTTCGGATTGGACTATATTCGATTTAGTATTGAATACTAGTAAATTAACAGTTCACGGTACCTTTGAAGTCCTAAAGACCTTCGTAGGGGAATGCCTCAAGCTAAGGGAAGCAGCTGGGGATTTAAGTTCCTTAAGGGATTAGGGAAAAATTTAAAAGGAAGTATATTTGATGAAAGCTAGGTGGCTACGTTGCCTGCTTTCGAAGTAGGTAGGATATGCGTAAAGGTAGCGGGTAGGGAAGCCGGTAGGAAGTGCGTTATAGTAGATATAATTGACGATAATTTCGTCTTAATTACTGGACCTAAAGGTTTAACGGGAGTTAAGAGGAGAAGAGCTAACGTGAAGCATTTAGAACCTACTCCTCTTAAAATAAATATCAGTAAGGGCGCTAGTGATGAAGAGGTAATGAAGGCTTTAGAGGTAGCTAATTTAATCAACGAAATGAGAAAACCGGTTAAGCCGTCTTTAAAGCCGGTTTAGTAGAGGTTAAAGGAAGGTGCTAATACTTCATGGAGGAAAGACCTATATATATTAAGGCTGAGGAGGAAAGTAATCCCGAGTACGGTAAACCTCCCGAGGAAAGGAGTATTGAGGAACTACTTCGGTATGGTGTAATTAATTTAGATAAGCCACCTGGACCTACCAGCCATGAAGTAGTAGCGTGGATAAAGAGGGCATTAGGAGTAAGGAAGGCAGGACATGGAGGGACCCTAGAGCCCCTTTAGGGGCGGGGTAATCCCAGGGTAACAGGCATCTTACCGGTGGCTTTAAATAAAGCTACAAAGATCCTACCCGCCTTACTGGAATCCCCTAAGGAGTACATATGTCTAATGAGGTTACATGGCGATGTAGAGGATTCCAGATTGTTAGAGGTAGTAAGGGAGTTTATAGGTCCTATATATCAAAGGCCGCCATTAAGGTCCTCGGTTAAGAGGAGGTTAAGGATAAGAAGGATTTATTACATTGAGGTACTTGAAAAGGATGGCAAGGACGTACTGCTTAGGATAGGGTGTGAAAGAGGTACTTATATCAGGAAGTTATGCGTAGATATAGGGGAGGTATTAGGCGTAGGCGCTCATATGCAAGAGCTAAGGAGGACAAAGGTAGGCCCCTTTAAGGAAGATGAAAGTTTAGTTACGTTACATGATTTAGTAGATGCTTATAAGTTATGGAGGGAGGAAGGGGTGGAGAAATGCATAAGGGAGGTCGTTCAGCCCGTGGAAAAAGCGGTAGAACATCTACCTAAGATGGTCATAAGGGATAGTGCTGTAGATGCTATATGTCACGGAGCTTACTTAGCCGTTCCAGGAATCCTAAGGCTAGAGGGAGGTATAAAATCGGGAGATACCGTAGCTATTTTAACCCAAAAAGGGGAGTTAGTAGCTATAGCTAGGGCCCTCATGAGGAGCGAAGAGATACTGATGGCCGAGAAGGGTTTAGCTGCTAAGCCGTTAAGAGTTATAATGGAGCCTGGTACCTATCCCCCCCTGTGGAAATCTAAAGGTCTTGGAAAAGTAAATTAGGGAGTTACCTATTAAATGATAAGCGAGAGCCGGGGTGGCCGAGCGGACTAAGGCGCAGGCCTGGAGAGCCTGTGGGCCTTCGGGCCCTCGTGGGTTCGAATCCCACCCCCGGCGCCATTCTGGATGTTTATTGAAGTGTATGTAATTGTAACCGGTGTTTTCACATTAAATTTAAGCGATGATAGATGTGTAAAGGTGCTAAGAAGATGAAGATACCTGCTACCATGTCTACTCAACATCCGGATAATGTCTTTAATCCTCCTTGGGTTAGGGGGGAAGTTATAGCAGGGGAGGATGAAATAATTGAGGCGTTTTACGCTTTTAAGGAGTTAGGATGTGAAGAGCAAATGTGGGACTGGGAAGGTAAAGACGTAGATCCTCACGTAATTAGGAAACTTTTAACTAAGTTCCCCGAGTTCTTTAAGGAGAAAGAGTTAGGTAGGGAGATTTTCGTAACTTATAGGGTTCCTAATCCAGAAGTGGAAAGGGCTGAAAGGAAGGGCGTCATAGAAGCGTTGGAATCTATACCTAGGGCTTACGATGTAGCTAGGGAATTTTATGGTGATCGATGCACGCCCCCTATTTTTGAAGTTATCCTCCCTCTAACTAAGTCTGCTGAAGATGTAGTGAAGCTATTTAAGTATTATGAAAAGGTAATTATCGGGAGGGAAGCAATAGAGCTTGGAGAGGGCTTCACCGTAAGGGATTGGGTAGGAGAATTCCATCCTAAGTACATTAAAGTAATACCTTTAGTAGAAGATCTAGAAAGTATTTTTAAGGTAAGCGAGATAGTGCGCGGATACGTAAAGGTTAGTAAGGTTAAGTCATTAAGGGTATTCATAGCTAGGTCAGATCCCGCCTTAAACTATGGTCTCTTTTCTGCAGTAGTTTTAGCGAAGGTAGCCTTAATGAAACTTAATAAGCTAACTGAAGAAGGGATTACTACTTATCCGATAATAGGTACAGGGTCCTCTCCCTTTAGGGGGCATCTAACTCCGGATAACCTTAGTAACTTCTTAAGCGAGTATAGCGGTTATCGTACAGTTACCGTTCAATCAGCTTTAAAGTATGACGTACCACTTGATAGAAGTAAGAAAGTAGTTAAAGCACTTAACGACGAATTACCTAGGAGGTACGTTAAGTGGGAAGCCGATGTAAAGCTACTTAAGTCGATAGTAATTAAATTAGCTAATAGGTATAGGGAAATAGTAGAGGGTCTAGCTCCTCTAATTAATTTTGTAGCTCCCTTAATACCTAAGAGAAGGGCTAGGAAATTACATGTAGGCTTATACGGTTACAGTAGGGAGGTTAATAAGGCTAAATTACCTAGAGCTATAACCTTCGTAGCCGTCCTTTACTCACTGGGTTTACCTCCTGAATTCATAGGTTTATCTGGTTTACTAAGGTTAAGCGAAGAGGAGTTCGCTGAATTAGAGAGCGTATATAAGTCATGGAAGTACGATCTGCTATTCGCATCTAGATACGCATCGGTGGAAAATTTAGAGTTATTACTTATTTCAAGTTTAAGTAGGAAGTTAAGGGTAATGCGAGCTTTAAAATTGTTAAAGGACGATCTAAGTTATTGTGAGGAGAACTTAGGTATTAAGCTAGGCCCTAAGAGGCTTAGCGAGAGGAAGCACTTGAACGCTACTAATAACTTCCTGATAGCCCTACTAGAGGGTACTAAAGATGCCATAGAATACGTAACCGAAGCAGCTAAAATTAGGGGTTTCTTAGGTTAAATTATGACTATCGTTAGTATGGTCATAACTTGCGTTCTCTAACTACATCTATAACGATTAAAAAGGCATCATATTTAGCGGGCCCGGCGGGATTCGAACCCGCGACCTTCGGGTTAAAAGCTTCGCCCGCCTTAAGCGTCCGGCGCTCTTCCAGGCTGAGCTACGGGCCCGGTTAGAAATATTACATTAGGGGAGTAATAAACTTTAACCTTAAACGCTTAAATACACTAAATGCTCGTCTCCTAAAACTCTCCTTAATTCATCGAGCGATCTAAAGGGTCTACGGGAAACTAAACTCCTTACCTTGCCTGATCCTAAATTAGGTAAGTAATTTAATATTGAAGGAGGCGCGTCATTAACATTTAACGGATAAGGTAGACAAGTTACCGATCTATAACCGTGATCAACTACTACGAAATCGCGTTTAACCCTAAGCGGCAATTTTATCGGACAGTATATAAGCAAAGGGTAGCTACCTACCTGCCTAGCTAAGGTGAACTTACCTTCGTATGTCTCCGTAAAGGCCTCCCTAAGTACCGTACCCCTAGGTACAATTCTCCTTAACATAGGTAAATCTATCTCCTTCCTTATCTTTTCCTTATATACTTTAAAAAATCTCTTATGTTTTCTAATAATTTCATTACCTACTCCCCACATCCTCGTCCCAGGGAAGGCTATTACCTGCCTCAGGTTAATCCTTCTAACTAACAATCCCCTTTCTAGCAGTTCCCTTAGGAATTCGTAATTTAGTTCGTAAGTTTTCTTACTTTCTCCTATTAGGCCGTAAA
>NJEH01000017.1 GCA_002254595.1 Thermofilum sp. ex4484_15 | reverse complement strand
CTTAACCATAAAGGTAGGGTAATTACCGTATTTTCGAGGAAAGGAGCGCCTTATTATAACGCTAAAGCTTGTTACCTTAGGCTTAAGCTGGAGGGGGAAGTAAATTTAGAAGCTTTAAGGAGAAGTATCGTACTTTTCTAATACCTAGTGTTTACTAGGCCTTATCTAGAGAGCTAAAAATCTCCTTAGCTATAATCCCTCCTTAACTTTTAGCTCCCTCCTTAAGACCTCCTTTATTTCCCTCATAGTCCTTACCTCATTTAGGTACGTTAAAGTCCTCACCCATGGGTAAGCCCTCTTAACTAGCTCTACCATAGTACGGTTATCATCTATGAAATAAGCTCTATCTACCTTCCCAACGGCGGAGAGTAACTTCATAAACATAATGTCCTTACGGGGATGCGGTTCCACGATGATGTAATCGAAGTAATCCTTAACGCCTAACCCCTTTAGGGCCTCTAAGGCCTTCCACTTTACGTTCCAACTAACTACAGCTAGGGTAGCCCCTAGTCCCTTTAACCACGTTAATAGCTCCCTAACGCCTTCCCTTAACATTATTAGTCTTCCATTGGAATCCGCTATAATATCCTTACTTATCCTTAGATAAGGGGGGACGGTTGAACTTATATCTTCGCAATCCCATAAGGTTAGGTCTAGATCGAAGACCACTAGTAATTTCACGTTCTAAAACAATGAATTTCCCTTAAAATAACTTCCGGAACCCTTAAGTAGTATCATCGCCAAACGATATCCCTACGCCATTGTATGCTACTATCGCTCCCTTAATATATCATCTTAATTATCTAATTTAGTTGGGTAACGTTATGACCGTAAGGGTACTCCTAGATACTGACATAGGAGATGATATAGATGATGCGTGGGCTTTAGCTTTCTGCCTATGTCATCCTAAAGTAGAACTAGTCGGTGTAACTACGGTTTGGGGGGATGTAGAAATTAGAACAGCATTAGCGAAGTTACTCGTAAAGAAGGCCGGTAGGGATGTAGAAGTAGTTGCTGGATGTAGAGGAGGACTCGACGGACGAGTTCCTTTAAGAAGTCCCCTTTACGCTGACGTTTTGGATTCCGAGGATTACGAGCTTAAGGAGTGTAAAATCGGAGGGGTTAAATTCATGGCTGAGGTATCGAAGAGATACCCTGGGCTAGTACTTTTAACCATAGGTCCTTTAACTAATGCAGCGAGATTCGCCATAGAGTATCCGGAGGAATTCAGACTTCTCTCTAAACACGTTATGATGTGCGGTCACTTAATTAAAGGGAGGAGAGATCCGGAATATAACGCTAGTTGCGATCCGAAAGCTGTTAAAGTAGTGCTTTCTACCGAAGTACCTAAGTTTGTAATAGGGCTTGACGTAACTCTCGAATGTACTCTAACGGATTCGGATATAGAAGTTCTTAAAACTAAAAGGTCTCCCCTCGCGAAGATCCTTTATACGATGACTTACCTTTGGCGTAAAAGAACGGGTAAAATACCCGTAATGCACGATCCCTTAGCGGCCGCCTCTATAGTAGAAGAAGGAATAGTAGAATTTAAGCCCATGAAAGTAGAAGTCGATAATAGCGGAAGACTAGTAAGAACTAGGGGGAAGCCCAATGTTAACTACGCCGTTAAGGCTAATCCCGAGTTATTGAGAAGAAGGTTATTGGAGGTAATAAATTAGCCCTTAGCCCACGGTGGTCCTCCCCTACCTCCGGCGTTTAACCTATGTATCATAAAACCAGGCGCTCCACAGTAAGGGCACGTCATAGGTTTAGGTACGCCGTAAGGGACTTCTATAATCCGTCCACAAGCTCTGCATAAGAACTTCTTAAGAGGCCCGAGCGGTCGTCTAATTTTCCCCTGCCCCATGGAATTTTACCCGTTTAAAATGATTTACCCATTTTTTAAATATTGCGTAAGTTTTCCTTATTTTTGAAGATAGTTAAGACTGTTAGATTTTAAGATCCGCCCTTAACTAACGATTCCAGGTATTTCCTCCAAAGGTCTAATGTAGCCCTAAACATCTCCATATAATAAGCCATGAGCACGTAGTAGAACCAAAGGTAAGTCCAGGAGTAAAAAGCTAAGTAGAAATGATAAGCGTCGAAGAGGGGAGGGTAGTAGGGGTAATACCACCACATAGCTCTACCACCAAGCCCAGTACCAGAAGGGATAGGGTCTCCAATAAGTTAAGGGAGCTAAGTAGGGGTAGGGCCAAAGCCACCGGCCTAGTAACCATCTGCAAGCACCCCTACCGAAGAGCCAACCTGGCCTCTGCCACGGAGGTAGGTAACTGAAGGGGCCCCTACCAGGCCAAGGCCCTACCCACGCCATATGTCCCACCATATTTATGTGCTTTTGCACATAAATATAAATTTAACCCATTCGATAACCTTAAGTTAACGTCCTCGAGTACTTGGGTTATCGTCTATTGAGGTAGGGAAAAAGCGTTTTAGGGGCCTAAGGCCTATATAGATTAGTTGATCGGGATGGATGAGGACGTATTTCGAGATGATGGGCTTTACGAAAGGGTTTCCAGTAAAATAGTAGGTAGGAGAAGGGAACTTAAGGCGATTCTAGCAGCCCTAGCAGCTGGTAAAAACCTCCTATTAGAGGGGCCCCCAGGCACTACTAAATCCACTATTTTAAGGGCTATAGCGGAGGAAGTTAATTTACCTTTTTACATGGTAGAAGGAAATGCGGACCTCACCCCCCAAAAGCTAATAGGGAATTTTAACCCTGCTAAGGTAATGGCCGAAGGCTTTAAGAAGGAATTCTTCGAACCTGGGCCCTTGACTTTAGCTATGGAGAAAGGAGGATTATTGTATATCGAGGAGTTTAATAGAATGCCCGAAGATGTAGCTAACGTCCTAATAAGGGCCATGGAGGAGAGGGAATTAGTAATACCTAGGTACGGTATAGTTAGAGCGGGCCCTACCTTTAGAGTAATATGTTCGCAGAACCCTTACGACGATGTAGGTACTACTAAAGTGAGTAGGGCTATAATGGATCGATTTGCAAGGTTGAAGTTATCCTATCAAAGTAGGGAGGAGGAAGTTGAGATAGTTAAGTTAAAGACGGGAAGTAAGGATGAATGGTTAATAGAATTAGCGGTAGATTTAGCTAGGGCTACTAGGTTACACCCCTCAGTTAAAATGGGCGCATCGGTAAGGGGAGCTATAGATATGGTACTAATCGCGAAGGAGCTTGAAAGGATGAACGGAGGATTAAGTTTCGAGGATCTATACGATGCGGCCGTCCTAGGTATGTCCAGTAAGATATGGCTTAAGGATCCTAGGACTTCCGTAGAGGAGCTAATAAGGGAGTTACTAACTAAACTATTGGAGGAGAGGAGGAGCCCTTCGGGACCCAGAGGGGATTTTTTTCGGGAAGGCGATGAGGAAGGGGAGGAGCTAGGGGAGCCTACGGTATCGAACGTAGTTACCATAGCTTATAGGAACCCCTTATCCTTATTGCCATTGATAAGGAGAGATCCCAGTTACGTACTTAAGCTAGTAGGAGGGCAGGGAGGCTTAAGGGACGCTGACGCCTTAGAGGTATACGGTAGGTTAATGGATTACTTAAACCCGGAACTTAAGGATAAGGTCAAGGAGTACGCATCTAATTTAATCATAAAGTTAGCGGAGAGTAATGTAAAGGGAGGAAAGCTTAAGAAGTTGAGGAGGGGGCCGTTAAACTCTTCCAGCTTGGAGATAGATATAGATGCCACAATTGATAGGGTACTCGAGAATCCTCCTTTAAGTCCCGATAAGGTAGTAGCTTTAAATAGGACCGGTTTCGACGAAGCTTATGCGATAATAATAGATAGGAGCTTCTCCATGACGGGATATAAAATGATATTAGCGGCCTTGGTAGCAGCCGTAATAGCTAGGCTTAACCCCTTCGGTAACTTCGTAGTTTCGGCTTTTAATACTAACGTCGACTTCATAAAAAGGCTTAAGGAGAGGAAAGCAATAGAGGAAATAGTGGGAGAGATACTAAACCTATCTCCGGTGGGTTATACCGATATATCCAGGGCTTTAGAGGAGAATTTCCTGGAATTGGATAGCCAGGGGGTTAAGAGGAAGGTAGGCATATTAATAACCGATGGGGAGTGGACGGCCGGCGAGAACCCATTAAATAAAGTTACCCTCTACGATAGGTTGCACGTAATTTGCGTACCTAGTAGGTTACTTTCCTTTTCGAGGCTCTTAGCTAACTACGGAGGAGGGAAGTTCGTATTGATAAGGAACGTTAGGGAGATACCGGATGAATTACCTACAATATTGATGGATCTATAAGATGGGGGTATGAAGCTAGTTCTAATTTTAACTTTAACCTTAACGTATTTATTATCGCTTAACTTAGCTTATCCTAATCCCTTTAAGGATCCCTTAAACTTAAAGGATGGTCCTTTTTACGCTGACGTAAGCGAAGTTACGTTCAATAAGTCTAGCGATGGCAATTACACCATAAAGTTAAGCTTCAGGGGATACCTACCTATAGGGATAAGACTTAAGGGAGTAATTTACATTGATAAGGATTCCCTACCTGCTACGGGATGTAAGAAGGGAAGTATTACCGGAGCAGATTATGCCCTCTTTTTCGATAATTGCGGAGCTGGGCTATATAAATGGTATGGAAACGCCTTCAGGGCGGTAGGTAAGGCTTACTTAGCTATATTAGGGAATAGTGTAGCGGTGGAACTACCATCTAAGTACTTCGATCAGGGTAGTAGGGTTAAACTACTGGTAAAGGTAACCACTAGGGATCCCTTAACCGCGATAAATCTTCCTTGGTCCTCCTTAGGCCCTAAGGCCGTAGAAGTAATCGAGGATGGAAGGGATAACTTACCTCCTTGGTGCGATTTAAAGTCCTTAAGTATTAGGCTAAATAACAATACGTTGTTAGAAATAGATTTGGCCTTCTTCGATTACCCCATACCTACCTTACTAGGTGACAGTATATCCGCGAAGTTAAGTTATGAGTTGTATCTAGATAGCGATGGTAACATGTCCACCGGTAAGTACGGAGCCGACTACCTTTTAGAATTACAGGCCTTTAAGTGTAGGGAAGGGCCCTTTAGGGGAATGTACATAGCCGGTTATCTGTTTAAGTGGGATCAAAATACTAAGTCCTGGAGATTAATACTACCGTTTCCAGGGTTCGTAGTAGGCAATAGGATGGTTTATGAAGTACCCTTAAGGTACTTAAGCGTAAGAACGGAAGCAAGGCTTTTCTCCTTCGAGCAGTTAAAAGTAGTTACCGTAGATTATGTACCTGACAATTACTTTAATAGCGGTTGGATATGGGGTAAGTCCAGTTAAAAATTACTATTAGTAATTTATCTTTTACAAAAAATATATAAAATTCATATGAGCACTTAAAGCTATATGCTCGGTTGCCCGAAGGGCTTACTTAATGGACCTTGCGGAGGCGTAAGGGAAGGGGGGATTTGTGAAAGCGGATCCATTAAATGCCCTTGGTACGAAGCGGTAATAAGGGAGGGTATAAGGCTAGCTACCCCTAAATTAGATGAAGGGTTTAGGGTAAGAGATTTCAAACCGTTACTTAAGGATCCCTACTCAACCTTCCTAAGTAAGTTATCCCGCGGTAATGACGTTTTAGTAGCTGAAATAGTACCTAGCTTAAGTTCGTTGAAGTACGTAAAGGAGTGCGGGAAACTAGCGGATGCATTGAGTATAACCGATAACCCAGCAGGTACCGTAAAACTTAGCCCATTAGCTTTCGTAGCTATGCTGAAGGGCTCTATAGAAAGCGACGTGATAATACATTTATCCTGCAGGGGGAAGGATAGGGATACTTTAACTTCCACGATATTAGGGGCGTTAGGTCTAGGGGTCAGGAACTTCTTAGCGGTAACGGGAGACCTACCTAAAAGCAACCTTTCCAAGACTTTCTTCGACTTAGATTCTACTAGGCTAATATATCTAGCTAGGCTCTTGAGCGATAAAGGGTTAAATTATAGAGGGGGGAAGGTCAAGGTAAGTAGTAAGTTCCACGTAGGTGCTACCCTTAACCCTCACCTAAGGCCAGTTAAGGTAGAGGTAGTTAGGGCCTTAAGGAAGGTGAGGGCAGGGGCGGAATTCCTAATAACCCAACCAGTTTACGAATTCAACCCCTTAAGGGAGTTATTGAACAATTTAATTAAATTAAATATAGACGTCCCAGTCGTAATGGCGGTAGCACTACCTACCCACCCAAAGGCTTTGGGATATCTTAGGGATATGGGCGTAAAGGTATCTAAGGTATTCTTTAAAGGCTTTATACGATCCTATAAATCCTCAAGGGAAGTAGGTGCTTTGAAGTATTGCCTCGGGGAAACTTCTAAATTGGTAGAGGAAGCTCTTTCCTCGAACCTCTTAATAAGGGGTATTTACATAACAACAGTAGGTAAACATAGCTACTTACCTTACGCTTTAAAGAGTTTAAGGGGAATTGTAGGTAGTTGAACTTGGAAATACTAAGTGCTAATTTGGGTAATTACCCTAGGCCGCCAGATTTAAGGAAGGCCATAGACCGTTTTAAACGAGGTAAATTAACTAGGGGGGAATTACTCCGTAAGGCCTCGGAATGTACGGTAAGGATAATAAGATTACAGGAGATCGCGGGCTTAGACGTAATAACTAGCGGCATGCTCCTATGGGACGATTTAATAACTAAGTTCATGGAAGGGCTTGAAGGTGTAGAACTTAACGGTTTGCTTAGGTTCTTCGACAATAATTTCTATTACAGGGTACCTGTAGTAAAGGGCAAATTAAGGTGGAGGCATCCATTATTAACCGAGGAGTACGGCCTAGCGGTTAAAGTAGCGAGGAAAAGGGTAAAGTTAGTAGTACCCGGACCTTTAACTATGGCGTACTTATGTAGGAACGAGTATTACCCTAAGTTAAACGAATTAATATGGGAGTTAGGTAATGCCCTTAAAAGGGAACTCTCCTATTTAAAGGAAATAAGGGCCGATTACTTACAATTCGACGAACCTATCCTCACGGAGGAGGAGTTAAAAATCGAACACTTTGAAGCTTACTTAGAGGTAATTGGAGGATTAGTTAAAGGTTTACCCTTCAAATCCATAGTGGCTACTTATTTCGGTTGCTTAAACCCTAAATTCCTCCAAGCATTATTCGACGTAGGTATTTACATGGTAGGTTTAGATCTAATTAGTTGTAAGAAGGGGTTAGCGGATTTGAGTAGGTACTTTGAAGGGGCTAAAGCTCTCTCCTTAGGGATAGTGGATGCTAGGAATACGAAGCTAGAGGACCCGAAGGATTTAGCTACCACCTTAGCGAAGGTACTTAAGCATATCGATGTAAAAGAGTTACATTTAACGCCTAATACTTGGTTAGACTATATACCTTACGAAAGGGCCTTCCTTAAGTTGAAGGTACTTAGCGAAGCAACCAAGGAGGTGAGGAGGTATTACGAGTAGGAGGTATGAGGTTCCTAAGGTATTGCCTACTACGGTAGTAGGTAGTTACCCTAAGTTCGAAGTGGCCAAGGAAGCTTTAAGAAGGTATAGGAAGGGGGATATAGGTGAGGAGGAGTTAGATAAGGCAATAATGGAAGCCACCAAACTGGTAGTTAAGGATTACTTAAACGCCGGTATAGATATAATTTCTGATGGTGAACAAAGAAGGGAGGATATGGCTGTATTCTTCGCAGAAAGGCTGGAAGGCTTTAGGATAAGTGGCTGGGTAAGGGTTTTCGATAACATTTACTTTAGGAAACCGGTAGTAATAGGGGAGGTCAAGTTTAAGCGACCTATAACTGTAAAGGATTGGAAATATGCATTAGCCTTCTCGAAGGGAAGGCCTGTTAAAGGTATCATTACGGGCCCCTATACCATGGCTGATTGGTCCTTTAATGAGTACTACAAGGAAAGGGAAGAATTAGTCATAGATTTAGCTAGGGCCCTACATGAGGAAGTTAAGGAGCTGGAGAGAGCCGGCGCTAAATACATACAAGTGGACGAACCCGCACTTTCAACCCATAGGGAAAGGCAAGATATGGAATTGGCTAGGGAGGCTTTAAGGGAGGTTTTTAAGGGGATTAATGCTAAGAGGATAATACATATATGTTACGGTAAGTTAGAGAGACTCTTCCCCGACCTACTGGAGTTTCCAGTAGATCAGGTAGATCTCGAGATGAAGAATAGCGGGTATAGATTGTTACCCGTACTTAAGGAGTATTCCTTCGATAAGGAGTTGGGCTTAGGTGTAGTAGACGTACATACCCTGAGGGTCGAAAGCGTAGAGGAGGTGGTAAGAGGGATAAAGATGGCTCTTGAGGTAATAGGGCCTGAGAAGATATACGTAGATCCCGATTGCGGCCTTAAGTTATTACCTAGGGAAATAGCTCTAAGTAAGCTTAAGGTAATGGTGGAAGCTGTTAGGAAAGTAAGGAAGGAATTAGGTAGCGAGTAAAGTAATTTGAGTAGAAAACATGGAGGAGGTTTCCTGAGTACCTCTAGACCTCATTCCTCTTAACAATTACCTTTACAAATATAGTTATCGATCTTTAACTTAGGTGGGAGGTCAAAATTATACATTGATTAGTAATTAAACTTCCGTTAAAACATAGGTGAAGGGTATGTGGAAGAGAGTTAAAGGGGCATTCATACTATCAACCGCGGCGCTAATAATAACGTTATCGCTAACTACCCCCCTCTCCTTATCCGGTAAGGTTAAGGGACCTAGGTTAGGCAGTACGCTAGTCGTAGCTTACTGGGGCGATCCCAAGAGCTTCCCTTAAGTTTAGGTGAACCGAAAATGCCTTATACGGTAGAATTGAGTAAAGCGGTATTCTACATGCCGAGTATTAAAGATGAATACAATTACCTAAAGAGGACTTTAGGTAAGGATCCAGCTGAAATGATAAAGACCGGTACTTCTAACGTAGATTACGCGAGGAACTTCAATCCTGACGCCTTTGAATTAATTACGGAGGTACCCTATTATCATGATCTTAGGATAGAAGATACGGCTTACTATTGGAGAAGTACAAGGAGATAAGGATCACAAATAGGATTAGGTAAGCTATAGAATACTTCCTAAAGGTCGTGCCGGAGCGCTTAAAAGCCCATGTGGGTTGGGCCAAGAGGGGGGCCAGTTTCTCTAGAAAGGCTACGGTAGCAGAGGTCTTCGATAGCTATCAGGTAAATAAGTTTTACAGGTTACTAATGGTAGGGATGTTCGTTAGGATGCTAAAGGCCGAAGAGTAAGCCGACAATGATGGGGTTAGCGAAGTTAGGGAGGAACTTGGAGGATTCCTAGAGGACGAGGATAGGAAATTGGAGGGAGTTACATTACAAAGTAATACCTATAAGCTAATAGCCACTCAATTAGTTGCCGGCCTATATTTAGCCCTTTACGTACGAGTGAGGAAGCTAGGTAAGTCTTAATCCCCCTTCCTTAACCCTATGTAGCATGCCATGCCCTCTACTATTTTTTTAAGTAGTGCGAAGCCCCCTTTCCTTAAGTTCCTCAATATGAAGCTAGGCCTTGAATAGAAGCTTAAGTAAGCCCTTTCCAACCATCTTTTAAGTTCCTTAGCTGTTAACCCAGGTAACTTAATTATAGGCTCTAAGGTAGTATACTTCGACCAATCCCTAGTCAATAGACAACCGCATTTTTTAACTATTTCGAGTAACTTAGTACCGGGGTAAGGCGTACAAAGGGTAAATTGAGCTAACGTAGGGTTCAATTTTTTAGCGAAATTAATTGTCTTTCTAATAGTTTCCCTAGTCTCACCAGGTATTCCGAGCATAAACGAAGCTAACGTATTTAGACCTACCTTCTTAGCTATTTCAATGGCTACCTTGGCCTGGTTTAAGGTAATGCCCTTCCTTATGAAGTTCAATAATCGTTGAGAACCAGATTCTATACCTAAATAGAGGAAGTGACACCCAGCTAACTTGAGCTTAAATGCTAACTTCCTAGTTAAGGTATCCACTCTAGAGGAACAAGACCAGGATATATCTAAGCCCTCCCTCCTTATAGCTTCACATATCTTCTCCGCCCTCTTATTATTTAAAGTAAAAGTATCGTCTAAGAATTCTATCTCCCTAATCCCGTACTTGTCCCTTAACAGCCTTAGCTCCTCTACTACGCTTTCAGGAGACCTAGCCCGCCATACCTTACCGTAGAGCTGGGATGATGAACAGTATATGCATTGGAAAGGGCAACCCCTACTTGTAATAATAGCTCCGAATTTCCTATCCCCTAACTTATATTTATCCATAGGTAATAAGTGGTAAGCAGGTAAGGGTAGCTTATTTAAATCCCTTATGAATCTGGAACTACCGGTATCCTTTATGACATTCCCTTCCCTGTAAGTTATCCCTCTAACTTCACTTAACGGCTTACCTTTCTCGAAACTTTCCATCAAATGTAATGTAGTAAATTCCCCCTCGCCCTTAACTACGACATCTATGTACGGACATTCCCTTAAAGTCTCGACAGGGGTAAATGTAACGTGCGGTCCCCCTATGACGACCTTTACGTTAGGATTGATAATCTTAGCTAATTTAGCTACCCTATAGGCATCATAAATGGTAGGCGTAGTAGAGGTTAAGCCTATAACTTCGGGGTTGAAGGTTTTTAACTCATCTTTCAAATCAATTAAAGTATAATTCATAGCTAAGGAATCCACTATTCTAACTTCGTGTCCTCCCTCCTCTAGTACGGAGGCTATATAAGCTAGCCCCAATGGCGGTCCTGTAGTCCCTAAAATCGACTTTATAGCAGATTGGGAAGGTGGAAGTACTAACATTACCTTCGTAACTCTCGCCCCCTATCAAGGGAAGGACGTTATTTATAAAAATTTTAATCTGAACCTCCGCATAAAAATTTAAAACTTTAAGGAGGGTATAGTGTTGAACGTTACTTAGAGGGAGCTAGGATTGAGGTACCTAGTTACCGGGGGGGCTGGATTCATAGGTAGTAATATAGCTAATTTCCTCTCCTCTCAGGGACATGAAGTTTTAGTACTCGACGACTTATTCTTAGGTAGTGAAGATAACTTAGACAGTAAGGTATCCTTCATAAGAGGTAGCGTATTAGACGAGAGGTTACTACATAAAATATGTAAGGACGTAGATGGAATCTTTCATGAAGCTGCCCTCTCCTCAGCCCCGATGTTCCTAAAGGAACCGTTAAGGGCAGTAAACGTAGACTTAATGGGCTTCCTTAAAGTACTGGAGGTAGCTAGGGAGTACGATATACCGGTAGTTTACGCGTCTACGAGTAGCCTCTACAACGGTCTAGAACCCCCTCATAGGGAGGACATGGAGATTAAGCCTAAAACCTTCTATGAGTATACGTTCTTAGCTAGGGAGAAATATGCTAGATTGTACTTCGAGTATTTTGGAGTGAGATCCATAGCTTTAAGGTACTTTTCAGTCTATGGACCTAATGAGATGCATAAGGGAAGGTATGCTAACTTAGTAAGTCAATTCATATGGGCTATGCTAAAGGGTAGGAGGCCGGTTATATACGGGGACGGTAGCCAAACTAGGGATTTCATTTACGTAGACGACGTAGTTAGGGCTAATCTTTTAGCCATGAAGTTAGTTGAACGGAAGGAAGTATGCGAAGTGGTAAACGTAGGTACCGGAAAGGAGACTAGCCTGAGGGAACTAATAGATATGATAAGTGAGGTAACCGGTTCAAAGCTAGAGCCCTTATATACCTGGAGGTATCCTAAGGGCTATGTTTATCGTACTAAAGCGGATACCTCTAAGGCGCGTGGGTTATTAGGGTTCGAAGCTAAGGTGGACTTAAGAGAAGGAATAGGGATGATGGTAAATTATTATAAGTATAAGCTGAGGTGAAATTAGCGGTTTAATTATCTAACTCTCTTAACTTTCCTACTTATCAAATAACCCCTTATATAAGCAGCAGCTAAAGCTATTAAGTAGCCCCTTTCATCCCCTTCCTCTACGAATAATTTCTTACCTATCTCATAGGCCCTCTCTACATCCCCTATCGTAACTTTATCTAGATCCGAGGAGAAAATTTCCCTTAGGAATTTTAATTCCTCCTCCCTTAAGGGATTCGCCCTGTATAAGTCTAGGATACCCTTAACCCTTCCCCCTAAATATTCTGCTTCCTCCTTGCTTAATAGTCTTTTTAAGGATAAGTAATCTATCATCATCCTATGAGCTTCCAATGAAGCTATAGATAAGGATCTTACATGTCTATTTAACTTTTGAAGAGAAGAATTTAAGCTAATTATTTCGATTTTTAGCTTATTTATCTCAGAATTCAAGTTAACTAAGCTATTACTTACCTTAATTACAACGTTATTTAATTCACTTATCGAATTTTCAATACCTTCAAACTTCCTACCTAGCCAATAAGCTAGCGCCACTAGCGAGGTAACCATAGTAATTAAGGAAGGTAGTAAGCTATTTAGAAGGGCTACCTCCACTCCTTTAACCCTTGAGAATTAAGGACTAAAGGCTATAAAACTTTTACCTACCTCACTCCCTTATTTCCCTACGGAATTCCTTAGGCGATGGGTTTTTTAACGTAAAGGGGGAATAGGAAAAGGGAGCTTTAACGAAGTTAAAGTGAAAGGCCTTGGAGAACCTAGTAGATGCTGCTAGGAGTACCGTAAGGGGAGGTCTTTACGTTTTAATAGGTAACGTACTCTCTACCGGCTTATTAGGCTTAACTTCGATAGTAATGGCAAGAATTTTAGGCCCAGAGGATTACGGACTTTACTCCTTAGCGTTAATACCAGCTTCCTTAATTTCCTCATTAATAGCTTTGGGGATTAATTCCGCCATCATAAACTTCGTAGCTAAGAGAAGTAAAAGGGGAGAAGAGGGGGAAGTAAGAAAGGTTGTAACTTATGGGGGGATTTATTCCTTGGTAAGCGGGCTTTTCTCCGCACTACTTCTCCTATTAGCCTCCGATTTTTTCGCTAGTTACCTAATTAGGAGAGAGAGCTTAAGTAGCTTAGTTGCTATAACGTCTTTAGCTCTCTTCGGCCAGAACTTACTTAATTTCTCCATATCCGCTCTTTACGGGCTTAACGATATGAGGACGGCCTCGGCGGTAAGGGTACTTCAAGCGATAACTAAGTTGACCGCGGTGCTTACTTTACTTTTACTCGGGTTTAAGACCTACGGGGCGATCTTAGGGCATTCGTTAAGTTATTTATTAGCAGGCTTAGTAAGCGTCCTAATCATCCGTAAGCTATTAGGAGGGATTAACGGAGTACGTGCCCTACTGCTAGAGGGTCCTAAGGTACTTAAAGAAATGCTCTCCTACGGTATACCCCTTTACCTCTCAAGTCTATTACTAAGTTTAAATTTCCAAGTCAATAACATAATACTAGCCGCATTCACTACTAACGTAGAGATAGGAAACTATAGTGTAGCATCCAAATTAATTTCCTTAATTACATTAATTTCCTCCCCTATTTCAATAACATTATTCCCTACCTTTTCCAGGTTTGACCTCGAAAAGGAGAGGAACGAATTATCTAGGGTACTTAAATGGAGCGTAAAGTATACGGCCCTACTTCTAGTACCTTCCTCAGCCTATTTAACGCTACTTTCGAGCCAGCTAATAAGCTTAGTCTATGGAAAAGTTTACAAACTGGCCCCCTTATACCTCTCCCTTTTAACTATTAACTACCTGTACGCTGGCTTAGGTTCTCTCACCTTCGGCCCCTTCTTTAACGGGATAGGGTTAACTAGGGTTACCTTTACTATCACTTCGTTAACTTTCGCTATCGCTGTTTCGTTAGCTTTACCCTTTACCCTTACGTTAAGGGTACCCGGCCTTATCTTAGCCAACTTAATGGGAGCCTTAGCGGGAGTGACGTACGGATTAATGAAAGTAAAGAAGTTAGGATTTAACGTAGACTTAACTTCCTCCCTTAAGGTATATTTATCCACATCCATAACCTCCTTAATTACGTGGATTTTAAAGCTTGTCTTACCGTTTAAGAACTCCCTCCTTACCCTAGTCTTGCTCACTCCCTCTTACTTAACGCTTTACCTCCTTTCCCTCCCCTTAACTAAGGCTATTACCTTAGATGACTTAAGGATCCTGAGGGCTATTTTCAAAGGGTTTAAACCACTTTATGGCCCCTTAGAGTACTTCTTGTCCTTAGAGGAGAGGGTAATAAGGATAGTAGGGTAACGTTTAAAATTAATAGAAATACCACCTAGTCCCTATTAGGTGAGGAGGTATGGGGGAGGTAGAATTAAGGCTAGCTACTAGGCTTTTACACCCTAAATTAACGGTACTTATATCCGCCGGAAGGGGGAAGGGAAACGTAATGACTGCGGCTTGGATAACCCCGGTATCCGCGATGCCTCCTTTATTAGCAGTAGCGGTATCACCTAGGAGGTATACATACGAGCTCATAGTAGATCAAAAGGAGTTTGCCGTAAACGTACCTACTTTAGATATGTTAGGGGTAGTAGATTATTGCGGATCGGTTAGCGGTAGGGAAGTCGACAAGGTAACTGAGCTGGGGTTAATTACTTCTGAAGCGAGGGAAGTAAATGTACCGCTTATCGGGGGATGTGTAAGCTATTTAGAGTGTAGGTTAAGGGATCGCTTCGAAGTAGGAGATCACGTATTAATGATAGGGGAAGTAGTTAGGGCTTACGTTAAGGACGAATTCTTTAAGGAGGTTTACGATATAACTAAGTTTAAACCGGTAATACATTTAGGATCTGATTACTACTGTACAACTTCTCCTAAGGTAATTACCATCTAGGAGGTAGGGGCTTTCAATTGAAAATTAACCTACTCGAAATGGAGCGGAGCGAGTTAAAACGGTTAATATCGGGGGGTAAATCTTAAATAGCGCTTTAACAGACATAGCTAAGGGACTCGATAAAGGCGATGTAGTAATAATAGAATCCTCGGTACCCCCTACTACTACCTTAAGGGTAGCCTTACCCCTGTTAGAATCGCGTAGCGGCCTTAAATGCGAGGATGATTTCGCTTTAGCTTACAGCCCGGAGAGGATCCTTATAGGTAGAGCGGTACAGGACATAGAAGAGAGGTACCCTAAGGTTGTAGCGGGAGTAGGTCCCAGGAGTACTAAAGTAGTTAAGGACCTGTACTCGTTGGTAGCTAGAAAGGGGGTTTTAACCATGAGCAACCCTACCGCTGCTGAATTGGAAAAATTACTGGAAGGGGTCTATAGGGACGTAAATATAGCCCTTGTTAACGAACTAGCCCCCTTGATATCTAAATTGGGGTTGGACTTCTGGGAAATAATCGAAATAGCTAACTCCCAACCCTACTGCCACTTACATAAGCCGGGACCCGGGGTAGGAGGGGCTTGCATCCCTATATACCCTAAGTACGTACTTTACATAGCTAAGAGGTTAGGGGTAAAGTTACCTTTAATCGAGTTAGCTAGAACGGTAAACGAGAACATGCCTGCTGAAGTAGCTAAATTAGCTCTTGAATTACTTGAAGAATTAGGCAAGGATCCTTCGAACTCCAAGGTAACTATCCTAGGTTTAGCCTTTAGGGGCGATATTAACGATTCTAGGTTATCTCCAACGTACGGTATAATTTCATCATTAAAAGAGGAAGTAAGGGAATTGGTAGTTCACGACCCCTTTATAGGTCATGATCCGGAGCTGGAGAGGTTAGGAGTGAAGTTAATTAACGATTTAAGGTTAGCATTAAAGGGTTCCGATCTAGTAATAGTGGTTACCGATCACTCTAATTATAAGGGAATGAAGGTGAGCGAAATTAAGGAATTAAGCGGTAGGGATGCCGTCGGCGTGATAGATACTAGGGGGGTATTAAGCGGATGGGAAGCGAAGTTAAAGGGAGTGAGGTATGTGGGGATAGGGAGGCCTTGGTATCTGGGTATGAGAACTTGAGGGAGGGGCCCTTAGTAAGCGTCATTATACCCACTAAAGGGGAATCGGAATCCACATTAAGGTCTTGCTTAACCTCACTACTTCGCCAATCCATACCTAAGGAGCTTTATGAAGTTATAGTAGTGGATTATAAACCGGATGGTAAAAGCGAGCTCGAAGGCGTAATTGGAGAATTTAAGGAGAGAGGGCTTAACGTGAAGTTAATTACTATAAGGGAGGAAGGGATAGGTAAGGCTAGAAACTTAGGAGTTAGGCATAGCTCCAGAGCGGTAAAGTACCTAGTATTCATGGGTGCTGACGATAGGCTGGCCATCGATTTCCTAGAAGGTACGCTTAAAGCTTTTTCGTCTAACCCTTACCTAGCGGCCATAAGGTATAAAGTGAAACCGGTAACTAGATACTTAAAGGGGTTCAGGGGGCTTTTAGTTAGATTAATGGAGGAAATAAACGTGAATTTACTCCCCAAATTCCTCATAAATTACCTTAAGCTTTACTACCTCCCCGGCTGGTTATTCTCCTGCAGGAAGGACATTTTCGAAATAATAGGCGGATTTAGCGAGGAGTATAATGTAGGGGAGGATACCGACGTAGGCCTTAAGATACGTAAGTACGGTATTAAGTTACTTAAGGAGGGGAATAGGGAAGTCCCGGTGGTTAGGTTCCTAGGCGGTAGGTACTGGGGGGAAATAGGTTCCAAGGGCTTATGGAGAGGTATCTTAGGGTACTTAGCTTGCTACGTAACTTATTGGGCCGAGGAATTTAGGAAATTATTAACGGGTAAGAGGGTTTGGAGGGTACATACCGTAAGGTTATAGCTAGTATATCGTTCGTTAAACTTAAATGTTAAGTATATCTAATCCCTATGAAGAAGGTAACTAGGGTTACGCCTTGGTAGTTTTCATAGTTTCAATAGACGGGCCGGATCTCTCCGGCAAGACTACTATAACGAACTTAGTGGTGGAATTACTTAAAAGAGAGAAGAGGAAGGGTAATTCGCTAAAGGGAATAATCATAAGGAAGGCCGAGCTACCTACGAACGATATGGTAACTGGTTCTTTCACCGATATTTTAAGGAGCTTAAAGAGCGAGGTATCCCCAGAGGAGTACGCGTTAGCTTACGCCCTAGATCATTTGCACTATTATAGGGTTAGAATTAAACCGTTAGAGGAGCTAAGGGATAAATACCTTATAGTCCAAGAAAGGTCCTTACTTACCACTTTCATCTACCAAGGCCTAATAGGAGGCGCCGACATAACATGGTTAAGGGAGATAAATAAGTATTGTAAGGCCCTACCTTCATTAACTATAATTTTAAAAGTAAGTTTAGAGGAACTACTGAGGAGGAGGAGGGTGGAGGGAAGGGTCTTCGACGTCTTCGAGGAGGTAGAATACCTCAGGAGGCAGACGGAAGCTTACTACAACCTACCTAAGGAGTTAAGGGAGGAATTTAACGTGTACTACTTGAATGCGGAAGGGGATGCCTTCGAAGTAGCTAAGGCGATAAGGGATCTAATAGTGAGGGAGGTTAAGGAAAGGGGGTTCCTAAATTAAATATTACTATTACTTAAATACCTCGGGGTTAGCTACCCTCTTCGGCCTTTCCCCCTTAAAATACTTAACTATGTCCTCAGCTAACATCAACTCCATTCTAGCTATCCCTTCAAGCGTATAATAGGAGGTCTGAGGAGTTATTATCACGTTAGGATATTTGAAGAGCCTATAGGACTTAGGTAAACTATCAAGGGCTACCCCTATTAACCTACCTTCCTCCACCAATTCGGCTATTACTTCCTCGCTTATTACTTCCCCGCCCGTGACGTCTATTAGGATCCCTCCTTCCTTAACGCTTCTGAAATCGAGCTCATTTATTAAGCGCTTGAACTTAGGCGGTAAGGGATCTTGAATGGTTATTACGTCTGAGTTAACTAATAATTCCTTAAAGTTATTTACTTTACGATAGTCCCTAGGGATTTCCGAAAAGGGATCGAATACTAATATCTCCATTCCGAAACCCCTATTAGCAATGTTAGCCAATTCCTTACCTACCTCGCCTAAGTGCAATATACCTAACTTCTTGCCTCTAAGTTCAAAACCTACTAGTGAAGTCCTCTTATCGCTCCTACCGCTTTTAACCGATGAATAAGCTTCATTAATTCTTTTCACTAGTGAAAGGAGTAAGGCCATAACGTACTCGGCTACGGAAGTAGCTACTGCCTGTACTGCCCTAAGTACTACTGTCCCCCTTCGAGTAGCGGCCTCTAGGTCTACGTTGATAAAGTTGGGGGAATGTAACGCTATTATCTTTAGGTATTTCAATTCCTCTAAAGCTCGTTCGTCCAACTCCAGTTCCGGTCCCATTATTAAGGCATCGCAGTACCTTAAGGACTTTAATACGTCCCTTAAGTTAGCTGCAGGCCTTAACTTAATTACCTCACCTACCTCCTTTAACGCCTCTAGAGCCTCTGGGCAGTAAAAGCCGAATCTATCGGCCGTTATGCATATCCTAACCAAGCCCTATACACCCCTTCAATAACCTAAGAACTCCACTCATTAACCTAGTACAAGCGTATAACTTTACGTAGGACCTAACTTCATCCTCGTAGTATTTAAAGCCCTTAGGGGAGGAAAGGAAGCCCGCAACCATGCCTACCGACCACCTAAGTCCCCTATTTAAATTAACTACCATCCTAGCTAATACGTACGGTACGGGGTAGCCTAATGCCTTCATGGCCCTACCGTAGCTTATACTATTCGTCGACCTACCAGTAGGCCTAAGCGTTAAGGTAATTAAGTCCTTAAATACCTTAACTTCGTAACCTTTAGCTAAAGCCTTAAATATTATATAAGCTTCCCACCCGTAATTTAAGGGGTACCTTAACCCTATCGAATTCCAAAAGGAGTACCTTACTACCCTCCCGGAACCACGAGGTACTTCGATTAACCCACTCTCACCGAGTATAATTCCAGAAGCTATGGCTAAACTTACGTTTCGTTCCATCCTCTTAGTTAGTTCTGAGAGGTAGTTACGCGGCAATAGATGATCTGCTCCTAATACCATTAGGTAGTCGAAGGGACCTGCTTCCTCTAGCGCCTCTAACCCTTTGTTAATGACCGATGCTAATATCGGTAGGCCGGTAGCTCTATAACCTCTATCTTTTAACCTAATTACCTTAACGCCGTAGCTTTCCGCGAGAATAGGTGTATCGTCCTTAGAACCGTCGTCAACTACTACTATTTCAGAAGGCCTTAACTCCTGATTAAGTAAGGCCGATAGTGTCTTACCTATATACCTTTCCTCGTTCCTAGCGGGTATTACAACGCCTACCCTTACCCTCATAGCCTTATACCATCGAAAATAGTTCGTCCGTTAAGAGCTTAAAGGATTCATCTTCAGAATATAACGACGTGAAGACCTTATCTAAGGAGGGGTTTTTACCGCCTACCTCTACGAAAGCTACCTTCCCTCCGTACTTGGCCAATACTTTAGGAAAATAAAATACCTTTAATTCTCTCGAAACTCCTAAAGGTGGCTTTCCTAAGTTTAAACCGCCCTCTATAATGGCTTTAATTAATATTAGCTCTCCCCTTTCCCTTCCCGCCTCCTCCATAGCCTTTAATTCCTTAAGCGATTTAAAACCGGTAGGTATGAAAAGGGTCCTCGCTAAATCCACCCTACCTAATTTATGAGCATAACTTATTAAAAGGCTAGAATATTCCCTTACCCCTTCCTTTATCCTCTCGAATAAGCTTACGATATCGTATATCACTCTATACGAATCCTTAACCTCAGCCTTCACTAAGGTACCGTCCCCTACTTTACCCTCTACGGCCTTAAATTTCAAGTAACTATTTTTTATTAGTAAAAGTAAGCGGTGCGAAGGAGCTAAGGCATCATAATAATGGAGGTCTATACACATCCTCCTTACGCGACCTAAATAATCCTTATAGGTTATGATTTGATAGGGCATCCAGAATAGCCTTAAGTCGGCTTCTAACTCTTTACCCTTCCTTAAATTCAAGCCCTTCCTAACTTCCCTAAATACCTTTCTATCTGTTAAAGGATCTCGCATAGCGCAAGGCACTAAGAGGACCATGAAATCCTTCCTAGTATTCTATAGACCTCAACATTTATATATCCTTTGAGTTACTTAATACTCCGAACCCGAAAAGTATTTAAGGGGGTCGATTTGAGTAGGGCCTACTTAAAGGTAGCGTCTGCCCTAATAGTCCTACTCCTAGTATTTTCCTTCTACGTTTCCGCACCTTTACTTGCCCAAGCTCAAGTACCTAGGGAGGGAAAGTTCCCGATACCTGGGCTTAAGGGCTACTATATAGTGTATAAAGGGGCCGTACCGCCTAACAAGAGTAGGTTAATAGGTTTCTCCACTATAGGTCCTGCCTTCTACAGTAACGTTACCCTAGACGCTTTACTCTACGCAGCTAAGTACGAAACCGACCCCATATTAAGGACTAAGCTTTACAATATTATCCAGAGGATATCTAATAAGGAATTACCCATAATATGGCTAGGGCAGGCTAGGGCTAGGAGGCACTATTGGGAGTGGGTTAAGCTACCGTTCTTTAACCCCGTACTAGCTATGGTTAACTTAATTTTCGTCTCCAAGGATCCGAACGGACCTAAGCCGGACAAGTTAATAGTCCTAGATATAGATGAGCCGGAGTCCCTAGATCCGGCTCAAACTTACGAAACTGGGGGTTGGGGCTTCGGCATCCAAATATACAATAGATTAGTATTTTACTACGGTAATGATTCGAAGAACGTCGTTCCGGAGTTAGCTTATGCTTGGGCTATGGATCCTAGCGGCCTACATGTATATTTCGCCATAAGGGATGGCATAGTCTTCTACGATCCCTGGGATAATAAGACCATACCGCTCACTCCTAAGGACGTAGTTTACTCAATAAAGAGGATGATAGAATCCGCTAATTATGAGAAGAAGGACTACCCAGAGTGGATAATAAAGGACTTCGTAAAGGATGCCAGGGTAGTGCCTAAGAGCGAGATGACTAAGATTATAAGTAAGGGATTGATCGCTCCCGTTTTAGGTAGGAACTATAGGGTAACTAGTATACCCGAATGGCTCTACTTATTCAGGGAGAAGTTCGCTTACGTACCATGGCATAGGACCAAGACTAAAATAGCTGGTTATGTAGAAATAACCCTCTATAAGCCTTACTTAGCTATATTAGCGTGCTTAGCTAGCAACGTAGGCGATATAGTAAGCGAGAAGGTAGTAGCTATGCACAATTCGACCAAGGACCCCTTAGCCCTCAAGTGGTTGGATGAACACCCAGTAGGTACTGGAGCTTACTACTTAGTCGAGTGGAAGCACGAGAGGTACTTAAAGATAAGGGCTAACCCCTACTACTGGGGTTACCCGAAGCCTAAGATAAAGGAGTACATTTCGAAGATAGTCCCCGAAGAGCAGACTAGGATCATGGTTCTCTCCAAGGGGGATGCCGACATGGGCGCCGTATTCCCGGCTTCCGAGTATAAGTTAGAGCACGTTACTTTAACCTATAAGGGTAAGACTTGGCACTTCTTAATGCCATGGGTAGGGGATACTTTCGATATACTCTTCATAGTATTAAATAACATGAGGGCTCCCTTCAACAATACGTTAGTTAGGAGGGCGTTAGCCTACGCTATACCTTATGAGTTCATCTACAAGAACGTATTTAGGAAGCATTACGAGCCTTTGTACGGAGTATTACCTAGGGGTATGCCAGGCTATACCGAGAAGGGATTAATTAAGTACACCTACAACATAACTAAGGCTAAGGAGTTAATCAAGAAGTCCGGTATAGATCCTTCTAAGTACACTATAACCATCTTATATAACCAAGGTAACAAGATCAGGGAGATGATAGCTACCTTACTCCAGAGGGAGTGGGGTAGGTTAGGTTTCAATGTTAAGGTAAAGGCATTGGCCTGGCCTACTTACTTAAGGAAGACCTCCAGGGGAGAGTTCGACGTCTACATAGTGGGTTGGGCTCCCGATTACGTAGATCCTGACGACTACGCTTACCCATTACTCTGGGGAGGCTGGGATTTCTCCGAGGTAAAGGTAGTTAAAGGCTAGCTTCTGAAAATTTTTCATTATATTTTTTCGTAATAATTCTTTTCTAAAGTTAATATGGAAAACGATAATTAGGACGTACTCATATATGACTAACAGCTCGTAATATCCCAAGGACGGGGGTATAGGTGGCGGAGTATAAGTATTACCTGATAAGGAGGTTACTGACATTTATACCTACTATCCTAGGTGCTCTATTTATAACGTTTATAGTCTCCCATGTAGTACCCATGATGCCAGCTAAAGCAGGTTTCGCTAGGCACTTAAACTTAGAAGCGTTAAAGAGGTTAGAACAGCTTTACCACTTAGATAAGCCTTGGTGGGAACAATTCGCTTACTACGTTAGAGATCTATTCACCGGGCATTGGGGTACTTCAATGATGAGCGGAAGGCCTATCTTCGAGGACCTACGTGATTACTACCCGGTTACCGTTCAATTAGCGATCGCCGGGGAGGCGTTAATACTCTTAATAGGAGTACCGTTAGGTATCGTAGCGGCGATGAAACAAGATAAGTGGATCGATTACGTAATTAGGGTATTCTCCTTAGTGGCTTACTCCATGCCTTACTTCCTATGGGCTATAGGCATCCAGTTATTATTTTATTGGAAGTTAGGTTGGTTCCCCGGCATAGGCTTAGGTAAACCTCCAGCCAAAATATATACGGGCATGTACCTCTTAGATAGCTTATTATGCGGAGATTGGAGTTCTTTCATTGATAACTTAAGGCATTTATTCTTACCTGCCTTCTCCCTAGCCTTACCTAATGCCGGCGTAATAGCTAGGTTAATGAGGGGAAGCCTCTTAGATGCTTTAAGTTCCGAGTACATCGATTATACTAGGATGAAGGGCTTACCGGAGAGGATGGTAGTACTCAAGCATGCTATGAAGAACGCCATCATACCTATAATAACCGTAGGAGGGTTGATGTTCGGAGGGTTACTCGGGGGGGCCTTCATTACCGAGACTGTATTTGCGCTAGCTGGTGCCGGTAGATATACTGTTATGGCTGTATTAAGGTCCATGGATATACCCGTAATTATGGCTACCACCTTCTTAATAGTCATGACTTACTTATTAGTTAACTTAGTAGTTGACTTGCTTTACGGAGCTGTAGATCCAAGGGTGAGGTTGTAATGTTTAAATCCCTCAAGGAGAGGTATGAAAAATGGAAATTTAAGAATGCAGCGAAAATAGAGGAATACCGGTTAATGTTCTACGCTTTTAAGAGATCGCCGCTTTCAGTAGCCGGTTCAATAATGGTAATTATATTCGTTATCCTAGGGGTTTTCGGACCTTGGATACTCGATGGCATAAGAGGCCTAATGGGCTTCCTATATTCTCACGGCATTATAAGGACCGAACCTTCCTTTAACGCTTTCGATTGGTCCCTCGACGTACTTCAACCGCCTAGTTGGAAACATTGGTTCGGTACCGACGATTACGGGAGGGATATATTCGCTAGATCCATGCTGGGGATACAGGTATCCTTAGTGTATTCGTTAGTAGTATTAGTGGTAGCGATACCTATAGGCATTATACTAGGCTTAATAGCTGGCTACTACGGCGGTAAGGTAGATGAGGTAATATCGAGGATTACCGATATGTTCCTAGCGTTCCCAGCACTAGTACTAGCTATGGCCATTTCGGCCTCCTTAGGAGCCGGTTTAATGAGCGCTATAATAGCTTTAATAACCGTATGGTGGCCAGGTTACGTGAGGCTAATTAGAGGGCAGGTCCTTTCGGTTAAGGAGAACCTATACATAGAGGCGGCTAGGGCAGTGGGTATGGGGAACTTCTCCATAATAGTGAAGCATATATTGCCTAACGTCATCTCCCCGTTAATAATATACACAACTATGGACATAGCGGGGGTAGTCCTCACGGGAGCTAACTTATCCTTCCTAGGATTAGGCGCCCAACCCCCTACCCCCGAATTAGGCAGGATAGTATTCGATGGATTAGATTACCTACCCGAGAAATGGTGGTACTCCTTAATACCTGGCTTCATGTTATTCCTATTCGCGTTAGGTTTTAATTTACTAGGGGATGGACTAAGGGACGTATTAGATCCTAGGTTTAGGAGGAGATTGGAATTCGAAGTGAAAGGTGAGAAGGAGTGAACGAGGAGATATTAAGGATAGAGGGGCTTAAAGTGTACTTTTACACTTACGCAGGGGTAGTTAAGGCTATAGAAGGAGTAAATTTAAGCGTCCGCAAGGGGGAGTGCTTCGGCTTAGTAGGGGAAACCGGTTGTGGTAAATCGGTAACTATGAGGTCCGTAATTAAGCTAGTACCCCCTCCAGGTAGGATAGTTTCTGGCAAGATATACTTCGAGGGCCTAGACGTACTAAGCTTACCTGAAAGTGAAGTGAGGAAATTAAGAGGGAGGAAGATAGGGTTCATAGTACAGGAACCCATGAGCGCCCTAGATCCGCTATATAAGGTAGGGTACCAAGCTGGAGAGCCCCTCTTAGTACACGGCCTAGTTAAGGATGTAAAGGAGATGTGGAAGAGGGTAGTTAACTTGTTTAAAACAGTTATGATACCGGAGCCTAAAGAGAGGAGCAGGAATTATCCTCACGAGCTCTCCGGAGGAATGAAGCAGAGGGTAGTAATCGCTACGGCAATTTCATGCGTTCCCGACCTCATAATAGCCGATGAACCTACTACTAACGTAGACGTTACCATCCAAGCGCAAATATTGGACTTACTTAGGGATCTAAGGAGGAAGTACGGAACCACCCTGATCTTAGTTACCCATAATTTAGGCATAGTAGCTGAAATGTGCGATAGGGTAGCTGTTATGTACGCTGGCCAAATAGTGGAACTGGCTAACGTTTACGATCTCTTCAAGGATCCATTGCACCCATATACGAAGGGATTGTTAGAAGCTGTACCCATTATAACGAAGAGTAGGGAGGTTAGACTTAAGCCCATTCCTGGTACTATACCTAACTTAATAAGACCACCACCGGGTTGCCGCTTCCATCCTAGGTGTAGTTTAGTTGCAGAGATATGTAAAAGGGAGAGGCCACCTATGGTGGAAGTTAAGCCTGAACATTACGTAGCTTGTTGGCTTTACGCTAAGAGGTGAGTTCGTGAAGGCGCTTATAGAAGTAAGGGATCTAGTTAAGTACTTCCCCGTTAAAAGGCTCTTCTGGACCGTAGGGAATGTCCACGCGGTAGATAGGGTAAGTTTCGACATCCTAAAGGGGGAGTGCTTCGGCTTAGTAGGGGAATCGGGTTGCGGTAAGACGACCCTAGGTAGGTTAATCTTAAGGCTTATAGAGCCTACTAACGGTAAGGTTTACTTCCAGGGCAGGAACGTCTTCGAACTTAAAGGAAAGGAGCTAATGGCCTTTAGGAGGAAAGCCCAAATAGTCTTTCAAGATCCCTTCTCCTCCTTAGATCCTAGGATGATGATCTTCGATATAATTTATGAACCGGTAAGAGTACATAAGATCGACGTAGGGAATCCTGAGGAATACGTAATCTCACTCCTCGAGAGGGTAGGACTTAAGAAGGAGCACTTATATAGATACCCCCACGAATTTAGCGGCGGACAGAGGCAGAGGATAGTAATAGCTAGGGCGTTAGCTTTAAGGCCTATATTCATGGTATTAGACGAACCTACTTCGGCCTTAGACGTATCCGTACAGGCGCAAATACTTAACATGCTCAGGGACCTACAGAAGGATTTAGGGCTTACTTACCTTTTCATATCCCACGATTTAAGCGTAGTAAGGTACATGAGCCATACGATAGCGGTTATGTACCTAGGTAAGATAGTGGAAATAGCTTCCTCCGAAGAGGTATTCGAAAAGCCTTTACATCCTTATACTCAAATGCTCTTCTCCGCTATACCAATACCTGATCCGGAGGTAGCTAGAGCACGGCTGGAGAAGAGGATAATACCTAAGGGGGAAGTACCTTCGCCTATTAACCCTCCTCCGGGTTGTAGGTTCCACCCTAGGTGTCCTTACGCTATGGATATTTGTAAACGCGAG
>NJEH01000067.1 GCA_002254595.1 Thermofilum sp. ex4484_15 | reverse complement strand
ATAAGGGCTGTAATCATAGCTGGCCTACCTTATCCCGAACCTAGTCCTAGGACGCTGGACTTAAAAAGGGTATTAATGGGTAAATTGAGAGATGAAAGGAGAGCTTGGGAGGAGGCATTTCTAGTACCTATGCTAGTAAAAGTTAAACAAGCTATAGGTAGAGCCGTTAGAAGTGAAAAGGATAGGGCTGTAACTTTAATCTTAGATAGGAGGGCTTTAGATAGGAGAGTTTTAGGGGAGCTTAAGTCGTTAAGTCGTTCAGTAAAGGTAGTCAATAGAATATCTGAAGTAAAAAACTTCTTTATCGAATTCTTCAAGACGAATTTTTAAAATAACTATAGGTGTATCTTACTTTCCTCTTTTATCGTCCTAAGTACGTACATGGTCTTAGTCGATTTCACTCCATCTATCTCTCCTATTTTATCTAAAATTCTAGCTAGTTCGTCTCTGCTATTAACTCTAACCTTAAGTATGGCGTAATAGTCTCCGGTTACGTCATATATTTCGTAGATATCCTCAAATTTCTTAAGCGTTTCCAATACCCTCTCGTACATCTTAGGTTCGCTATTTATAGCTATTATCGCAGTAATGCTCTTGCCTACCTTAGCTGGATCGATTATAGCCTGAAACCCTCTGATTACTCCCATCTTCATTAACCTTTTTATCCTTAAATGTACGGTAGCTTCGCTTATCCCTAACTCCTCGGAAATCTTAGAATAAGGCGTTTTAGCGTCCTCTTGAAGCACCCTTAGTATTCTCCTATCTATTTCATCTAAATTAACGTTATTCATTCCTTCATCTACACAGCCCTATCTGCTTATATATAAATCCTTTTCGCTACTTTTGACTTATTTGAAAGGTAAAATCTTATCGGGAGGGAGGGAATCGACAATCGTTTCAAGTTAATTTGACCTACCGTTAATGATAGATCGGGAAGAACTAGTTTTCATTTATGAAAGACATTAATACCGGTAAAATATTATTAAAACCTTCCTCCTTTATTCTCCTTAGGATTTTCCTAACCTTTAATTTAGTCCACATCCTTACGCCCTTAGGGTAACTTATCTTAATAGGCTTAGGTAACCTTAGCGGTGAGGAGAGTACCCATACGTAAAGTTCGTCCCTATTTCCTGCGTACTCCTCGTTTTCTAATTATTAGACCCCAAATCTCTTCCTTCATGTAATTCTCCCACTTTAAAGGAGCTAGCTACATCGTAGTCCGAAAGGATATATCTTCTCTTGCCTATCGCTAAATAAATATATGCTTTAAAATAGTTTATTCAAGGGGTGCTTACTTTAGTTTCTTTAGGGGTTTGTAAATGCAAGGAGAAGTGGAGGTAAGGCTTAAGGGGGAGGTAGATTTAGAATCCGATACTGAGGAGACGTTAAGTACTGGGGATGGAGAGGTAGATAATTTCCTGAACTTAGTTAAGAACACGGTAACCTTAATCTTCGGCCCTGCTTTCGTGGGTAAGACTACCTTAGCACTATCCCTATCTTTAGGGGAGGTAAGGAGGGGATCTAAGGTATTATACTTGGATTCGGAGGGCGGAGTCTTCGTAAGAAGGGTAAAGGAAATGAGCGAGGCTAGGGGGATAGGTAAATCTACACTAATTAGATGCTTTAAACTATTAAGGCTTTACGAACTTAAGGAAGTACTTGAGATGTTAGATTACGCACTTAAATATAAATTCGATTTAATAGTGGTAGATAGCTTGAGTAGGCCTTTCCTGAAGGAATTACACGCTCCAACTTCCGAGGAGCTAAGGCGTAAATATGAATTGCTTTCCTCAGAGGTATACTTTGAAATAGCGGACTTCCTTAGGGAGGGACAGGATAGAGGCGTTTCCTTAATACTTATAAGCGAGATTAAGTTACCCGCTAGGAGTAGGGAAGGGTTTTTCTACTTAATGCCCTTACCCTTCCCTCAATTGAGTACCATAGCTAAGAACGCGGTAGGTTTATTCATGAAGGATGGGAGAAGGTTCATGTACTTAGAGAGGCATGCTATTCAGCCTTCTATTTACGAAAGGCCCACGTTATTGGAATTTACCATAACTAAGGAAGGGGTTAAGTACTTAGGGCTAGCCGAGATAAGCAAGGAGAGGATCTATAGGCAGGTACCTATACTTTAAAATCTAGTAGTTTTACTACTAGTCTTAGTCTCCTCTACTGCAAATAACATTATTTGACGCCAACCATTACCCCTTAGTTTATCTATAACGACGTTAAGTAACCTCCTGCTAAAGGATAAAAGTATCAATGCTTTAACTCTCTTGTAACTACCCTTGGGAGAGTAGTAAAGTCTACAGATCAAAGGTTTGGAACGGAAGTAACATATTCCATCTACATGGGCCAATCCTTTAACGTTAGTTTCGATTAAGGCTTCTGCATCCCTTAAAGCCTTTTCATAAGCTTCATACTTAGGATATTTCGAAATTAATGCGGTCCTCGAGAACTTCAATCCGACTAACTTCATATCCAATAGTACTACGTTAAGGTCCTTATCTAAGGCAAAGGCAGCGACCCCCCTTATTTTCCTCTTGCCCATGCGTTCACCTTCTTATGCCACCTATAATTTCGATAACCCATATTTAAGGATGTTCGTTTAATGGAAATCTCCTTGGTTATATATTCTTAAAGGATAAATTAATTTTTTCTTTAGTTAATGCTTTACATTAACAAAATAGAATTAAGTTAATCCTTATGCAAAAATTTAAATATTAGTTGGACTAAATACCTTCAAGCCCAGGGTTGAAGGGTATGAAGGTAGAAAAGGTATTCGGCCTAATATTAGTAGCTCTAGTAGCGATATTGGTAATTCCAGCGGTACCTGCTCATTCGGAGAGCGTATTAGTAATAGGGACCACGGATAAGATCTCCAAACTAGATCCCGCTTTCGCTTACGATTTCTTCACATGGGAAATATTCAATAATATAGATGAAGGATTACTCAAGTACGTACCGGGTACCTTAAAGATAGTACCTGGTCTAGCCGAATCCTATAGCGTTAGCGAGGACGGCCTAGTATATACAATTAAGTTAAGACCAGGGTTAAAGTTCACTGACGGTACTCCTTTAACGGCTAAGGTAGTAAAGTGGTCAATAGAGAGGGTAGCTAGGTTAGGTTACGATGTCTCGTGGTTCGTAACCGATTTCGTTAAGAAAATAGAGGTAGTAGATGACTTAACCCTTAAGATAGTACTAAAGCAACCGGTAGCCTTCTTCCCTGCTATATTAACCTTACCCCCATATATGCCTGTGAGCCCCAAGGCTTACCCGGAAAATGAGGTAGTAGATTCTACGGTTAGCATAGGTCCTTACAAGATAGCAGATTGGAAGAGGGATGAATATTTAATATTAGAAGCTAATCCAAATTACTATGGTAAGCCGCCTAAGACTAAGAAGGTAATTATAAAGTTCTATAAGGACGCTACCACCTTAAGGCTGGCTATAGAGAAGGGCGAGATAGATATAGCTTGGAGGACGTTAAATCCCGTTGATATAATAGATTTAGAGAAGAACCCCAACTTAAACGTAATTAAGGTACCAGGTCCTTATATAAGGTATGTAGTTATAAATGTAAGGTCCCATCCATTAGATAACGTATTAGTTAGGAGGGCTTTAGCTGCTGCCATCGATAGAGCTGAAATAGCTTCGAAGATATTCTTAGGGCTCGTTACCCCCTTATACAGTATGATACCTGCGGGTATGTGGAGTCATGTAGATTGCTTTAAGGATGCTTACGGTCCTGGTCCTAATATAGAACTGGCTAAGAAATTACTTAAGGAGGCCGGCTATAGCGAGAAGAATAAGTTAAAGATAGAGCTCTGGTATACTCCTACTCATTATGGTGATACTGAGGTAGATTTAGCGCAATTATTAAAACAACAATGGGAAAGGACGGGTCTAATAGAAGTTATGATTAAGAGCGCAGAATGGGGTACTTATACTGATTATATCGAGAGAGGAGTAATGCCCGTATTCTTACTAGGTTGGTATCCAGACTACATAGATCCAGATGATTATATAGCTCCCTTTATGGCAGCAGGTAATAGAATGGGTTCCTACTACGAAAGTACGGCGGTAGATGGATTAGTTCTCAAGGCTAGGACCACGCTGAAGAGAGACCTAAGGACCATTTATTACATAGAGTTACAGGGTATACTAGCTAACGATGTACCTTTCATACCGTTATTCCAGGGCCAATTAGTTATGGTAACTAAGAAGAACGTAAAGGGAGTAGTACTCGACGCTACTATGTTATTCAGGTATTGGCTAGTATATAAGGCTTGAAGGGGGTAAACTGAAATATATCTTATTTAATTTAATTTTTACCCTAAGGGTAATGATATGGCAGGGTTAAGAGCGTTTATCATATCTAGAATATTACTAACTATCCCAATGATATTCATTCTCTTAACCGTAGTATTTTACGTACTTAGAATGATGCCAGGAGATCCGGTAATCGCTATGTTAGGGGAGAAAGCCTCGCCTAAATTAATAGAGGAGATGAGAGCTAAATTAGGCCTAAATAGACCATTGATATATCAGTACATAGATTACGTAATCGGTATACTTAAGGGGGATTTCGGTAAGTCTACTTGGACGCAAAGGCCCGTACTCCAGGAAATCTTAGATAGGTTCCCAGCTACTTTAGAGCTAGCTATATTTGCTACTCTTATAAGCTTAGGGATAGGGGTATTAGGAGGGGCCTTAGCGGCTTATAGGGAGAATACCGTAATAGATTTGCTCTTTAGGATAATAGGTATCGTAAGTTACTCCCTCTTCATACCTTGGTTTGGTATGATCTTACAGATGGTATTTTCCGTTAAATTAGGCTTACTACCTCTTTCGAGTAGAATAGACCCCTTATTGAGGCCTAGGAGGATAACAGGTCTCTATGTAATAGATAGCATTATTACCGGTGACCTTAAGGCTTTAGAGAGCGCTCTCGCTCATTTGATACTACCCTCTGTAACGTTAGGAATAGTACTTTCCGGCATTTACATTAGGTTAACAAGGAACAATATGATTGAAATTTTAAGGCAAGACTTTATAAGAGCAGCTAGGGCTAGAGGGGTTGGCG
>NJEH01000066.1 GCA_002254595.1 Thermofilum sp. ex4484_15 | reverse complement strand
AGAAATCTAAATTATAAAGGCTTAAGTAAATAGCGTAAGCAAAAGGATACATGGTCACTAAGAAGAGTACAGCTACTGCTGGCATGATGAAGAGATAAGGTAGATATTTCTCTAGTTTCACTCCCTAAACCCCCGGCTCTCAGCGTTAAATAATATATAGGACGAAGTTAGTATTAAATTTAAAATTCTACCCTAAGATCCCTAAAAGGTTTAACGTTATAATAACCATTAATGAATGCGGAATGTTATACCCATCCTGGTAGGCCACACGCCCAGGTGGACATTAGCCCAGATAGGTATGGAGGGCGGAATAGTCATCCAGAGCTGGACGCTGGAAAATTACCTGAAGGACAAGAATGTTAAATACCGTTCAGATACATGGTTAGGCTCGTCCTCGAAAAAGGCTTCCAGTCATCCGAAGCCCTTGAGTTCATCCATCGGGAATGAGGGAAGTTTCCCCCGCCCCGGAAAAAGGCGTCAAAATCGAACCATTAGAATATGTCTCTTTTGCGCCTCAGGTGAGTGCCCGGTACTCGATTCTATCAGCCCGGAAACCTCTCCTCATCCTACGAAGTTGGCTTTTAACGTTCATCACCTGCTAATTACCTATAACAATACTGTTAAATATTTCTTTAGGGGGAGAGTTTATAGGTGGGTTAATGTCTAACGTTAAGGTAGCGTTAATTATCGCCCTCCTCGCTTACGTGACCTTCTTACCTCCTTACGCTTTAGCTCCCGCTTACCCCTCCCTAACGCCCCAATACACTTACATCTTCGACGTAGATGAAGACGGTAGAGCTAACGTAACTATAGACTTTAAGTCCCCCTCCCCGGGTACTTCTTGGTTCTTCGTCCCTAACGCTACTAGATGGGAGCTGAAGGTAATAAAGGGTAAGATAATAAGTAAGGAAATTAAGTATACCAAATGGGTCTTCTACAATAACTTTACCTTCTCCTACATCCCGTCAGGCGGCTCGTTCGAGCTTAAGGTTTCCTATTTCTTCAGGTACGCTTCGATAATAGTAACCGATACCGCGATGTTCGTATCCCCTCAAATAGCGTTCGATAAGAGGAGTAGGGCTTTAGTGCTCCTTAAATTACCCCTTACGGCTATAGTTAGCTTAGATAAGCGGCATTGCCTACCCTTCGTACCTTCCGTTAGCAGGGAACTTAGGAAAATCGTATTAAGGTACGAGGTAAGCGGTAGGAAGCTTAACGTATTCAGGATCTACCTCCTCTACCACGTACCTTGGACCCCCTTGCTCGACTACGTAAGGGAGGTGAAGGTAGGAGGTAAGGTAGCTAGGATAACCGTTAAGGCGCCGGCTAGGTATAAGTCGATAGCGGAGAGGATATTAAGGGCTTACCAAGGGGCCTTTCCGATTTTAGCTAATATTACGCATACTACTTTAAGTTACGTAACCGTAAGGTTCTTCCCCCCTACCTTTAAGAACTTATGGACCGGAGGTTACGTAGAGCCCTTTACCGGGGGTAGGACTAAGGTCATAAACTTGAACCCGTTTTTCATAAGGACCAGGAACGGTTCGCTAGAGCAGATAGCGATCCACGAGTTAGTTCATCAATTCCTGCTAGCGGCGGGCATTTACCCGCAGAAGATCCTATGGTTCCATGAAGGGTCCGCCGAGTACTTCAGCATAACCATAGCTGAGAAATTGGGTTACGTAGGCGCTTACTATAGGGAGAGGGAATTAAAGGACGCCATAAAGGAGGTCCTGATTAAGGAACGCAAGAGGCCCGGTTTCATACAGGAATGGGGAGGTGAGGTAGGGAGGCCTATAACCCATTATTACGCGGTAGCATATTACGTACTTAAGTACTTAGCGGACCATTACGGAGGCCTAAGATATTATAGTAGGTTCTACTCGTTAATTAGGGAGAAGAGAGTTATAATAAGCGATCAGAACTCCTTAGTTTACTTCCTATCTAAAGCGGCTGGGAAGGACCTTTATCCCCTGTTTAAGGAATGGGGCTTCAAGGTATCTAGGGTTTTAAGCGCCTTCCCCTCCATACCTCCCCCTAAAGCCCCCTTAGCTTAAGCAATTATAACATGAACTTAGCTACGGCCCTATTGTTAACGTTAGTAGCGTTAGTCCTTATTGCGTTAATAACTGTAAAACTATTAGCTTCGCTTTACCGGCGCATGATAGCTTATAGGGTTAAGCGCTTAAGTTAAATTATGGGTTACCTCGAGTACCGTAGGCTTCAAACGTACAACTCCGCCGGTAGGGAACTTAGGTTAAGGAGGAAATTATTAATCTACGGTACGTGCGTAAGGGACGAATACCCCCGAATCCTATCGGATTTTTCGAAAGGTAGGGTAGCCTTAGCGGTGTGCTTAGAGGAGGAGCACTTCAATATGGTGGGTTTGAAGCTAGCGTCCATAGTAGCTAGGGTCCCCTTAGAGGAGCTAGTGATATTAACGGTGGACGGTTCCCCCCACTGCGTCCAATTACATCACTTAGCCGAGGAAGTCCATAAGGTAGCTAAAAACTGCCCCGAACCCCAGCATTTCGTAATAGAAGGAGGGGAAGCTGTAAAGGTAGATAGGAAGGCCGTGAAGTTAGCTAGGTACCTATCGAAGGTAAGTAAGATATTAGGGAGCGCTTAATTAAAGGGGTCGAACTTTGGATACGTAGGGATCCCCCTCTACGTAAAACCTATAAGGTACCGGCAGGTCCTCTGAAACCCCTATCCTATGGCTCCTAGCCACCTTTAAAGCGCCCGGATACGATCCCCTCTCTATCCTTAAATCGGAATCGGGTAAGTAAAGGGGTTTACGGTGGAACTTCTTATCTACAGCTAAAGCTTCCGTTAGCTTACCCGGGCCATTAGTTAACTCCCTTATTTTTCTAACCTTCCTCAACTCCTTCATTAACTCAACCCCCTCAAAGGGATGGATGGCCCTAATTAATACGGCTCCTATCCCCCCTTCCTCGTGGGCTACTACGTTTAGAAGCCACTTCCTATGCACTCCGTACACCAAGGCGAGGCCTACTTCCCCCTCCATCACCTTAGCTAAGCCCCCTCCCCTCTTAGCTCTAGATGCAGGATCTTCCGGGCCGAAGTAAGCTTCCGTCTCCACTATGAAGCCGGAAAGCCTCCTACCCTTGTAAATCCTAACTAAGAGCTTACCTAGTAGTTCCGCCGCTACTTCATCAGGTCCCCTGAAGTAGAATTCCCTAGGCAATACCTTCATATTTTCGCTTAATATTTCCGTAAGGCTTATAAATAATATCGCTAACCCGATATTTGACGGGAATGGGGGATCCCAAGTTAAAATGGAGGTAAAGGAAGATTACCTCGAAGTAGGGGTAGAGGATAGTTCGAATACGGTTATTTCCAATAGGATTTCTACGTTAAAACTTAAGGTAACTAATAGGTCTCGGATAACTTTCGATAACGTTTACTTATGTCCCCCTAGGGAGTACTTCGAGCCTAGATCGGTATGCTGTAGGGTTAACGGATTAAGGATCATGTGGGGAGGGGGAAAGGCGGAAGGTTATAAATTATTGACCCCCGGGGATTCCAGTAAGCTAGTCCCCGGGTCCTCGGTAGCGGCTTACTTCCTACTTTACTACCCGTTTAGGCGAAGTACGAACTTGAAGTTAAAATTAAGCTTAAGGGATAGCGAAGGGGAGATAGGCGAGGTGGAAATACCCATAAAAGTAGAGAGCCATGGGGTAAAGGAGTACATATATAGGCCTAGGTATAAGCCCGTACTTAACGAGAGTTTATTGATGAAAGTAGAGGACGTACTTAAATCGTATGGCGTACCCGAGGTACAAACTTTCGTATGGCAGATATTCCCTAAGGTCCACGTATTATTAGATGGTAAGGAGGTAGCGTTAATAACGGGGGACGTCGGTAGCGGGATAGGCCACGCCTCTAAGGTTAACATGAAGGAGGACTTATTCGTAGGCTTCTTAAGGGGGGTTGATAACGGATAGGCATTGGAGGGAAGTGGTCTTTAAGGGGCCGGTGGAGAGGGCTAAGGTTAAGATAGTAGGTGGTAGCTTCAGCCACCTAGATAGGATATTCAGGTCGTACCATCCTCCGGTACCCATAGGTATGGAACAGGTTTACGTATCCCCTGATAGCCGCGATCCCGGGAGCGAGATAGAATCAATATATTTTATCTAAATTTAAACTTTAATTAACTTCATTACTTTGGGTTTTAAAGTCGCGTAAAGCGGGATAGCTATTAGTAAGCCTATAAGCATCTGACCTATATTAGCCGGTACCTCCGCTAAGGCGAAGAGGCCCAATACTAACTGCTCGTAAAGGTAGTACCCCAATACCATTATCGGCCCTCCTAGTATTATGGATAGAATCGCGCTTAAGTTCTCCGGCTTGGCCCTCCAAAGGTAGCAAGCTACTACGAAGGCCATGAGGGAAGCTAAGATAGCCCATATCGCACACGTAAGGTTTACGCTTAAGGAAGCCCATCCTAAACTAACTTCGGCCGTACCTACGTACACTTTGGAGCCTACCAACCATAAGGCTAAACCTAAGGCTAGCGCGACGCATAGACCTATTAATTTAGCTCTCGAAGGGCTAACTTCCACCCTTAACCTAGATACGTAGCCCACTACTAGCCCCTCTAAGCCCTTGATGACTAAGGTAGCCGGCGCGTAAATTAAATAGCCGGTTAATATGTCGGCTAAGGAAGAACCCAAGCCGCCAGCTATAGCCCCTATTTTAGGCCCGAAGAGCAAGGCTATAGTGTATACCATTACCTCACCTACGTTAAAGTAACCTCTAGTCGCCGGTATGTACACGTTAACAGCTAAGGTAGCTAAAGCTACTAGGGCTATGGAAATAGCTGTAATAACTACTTCATACGGTTTAATCACGATTTCTATTACCCCTTCGAACCTTTATAACGATTTCTAGCCCATAACTTAACTAGTTCGTCCTCAACGTAAACGTCGAAGACCTTTAGGCAACCCCTACCCCTAACCTCCACTAGGGACCCCTTAGCTTCGGTTACCTCCCCTATTACTGTAGCCCTCACCCCTAACTTCCTTAGCTCCTCCAAGGCCTCGTCTACCTTAGGAGGGGGGATCGTAGCCAGTAGGGATCCGGAACTCATTAGCTTTAACGGGTCTAAACCTAGAGCTCTACATATGGACGAGGTCTCCTCGCTAATGGGCAATTTATCCCGGTATATGACGATAGTAGTACCCGAAGCGTAAGCTAACTCGGCTACCCCTCCTAGAACCCCTCCTTCGGTAGGATCGTGCATGGAATTCGCTAATCCCCTTTCGGCTAGGGAGAGAGCTTCCCTAACTACGCTTACCTTCTTAAAGTACCCCTTACCCCTCTCTATAACGGCCATCGGTACCCCTTTATCCAATAGTTCGCGTTCGAAATCGGTAGCTAGTATAGCCGTCCCCTCTATCCCCACCCCCTTAGTTAGGATAACTAGGTCCCCGGGCTTAGCCCCCCTAGTAGTTACGTACCTTCCTTTAGGCGCCGTACCTATGGCTACCATAGCCATAAATGGCCTGCTTAAGCCCGGGGTTACTTCGCTATGGCCTCCTACTACGCTTACGTTTAGTTCCTTAGCCGCTTCATCTACTTGCTTCGTTATGGAATTTAGTAAACTTTCGTCCGAACCCTCCGGTAAGTAAAGCGCTTGAAGTAACCAACGGGGCTTAGCCCCCCTAACAGCTATATCATTGCAAACTACGTTAACGGCTAACCAACCTATTAAGCTAACGGCCTCGGTTATGGGATCCAGGTGGGCTACTAGTACCTCCTCGCCCAAATCGATTATAGCAGCGTCCTCCCCTATAGCGGGCCCCGTTAGTACTTTGGGATCCTTAATTCCTAACCTATTAAAGATGTAGCGTTTTAATAAATCGGGACGTAATTTACCCCTCGGAAGTTTACCCACGGTTATCTCCTTCCCGTCCTTACCTAGATTTATAATTATCTAACGGCTACATTAACCCCTCGGTAAGGCGTAAAAGAAGGTTACCCCGTAATCCTCCCTTACCCCTTTCACTACCCTAGGGGGGCCGAAGGGGGAGGAATCCCTTAGTAAACGCTTTAAGGACTTTAAATCGTTTACGGGCTCCCTGAGGAATTCCAGGACCGTTACTAATAATAGGAAATCGAAGGACGAATCCCTAAATGGGGGCAAGCCCGCCACCCCCGCTACGCAATCCACCCCCTTCTCCCTCGCCTTCTTAAGCATCCTTAAAGCTGGATCCAAGCATATTACTTCCCTCCCCTTTAACTTAGAGCTAAATTCCCCGGTGCCCCCTCCTACGTCGAGCCCTAGGCCCCTTTTAGGAACTAAGGAATTTAAAGCGTTAAGTTCGGCCCTTAAGACGTACCTACCTAGGGGCTTCCTATACCATTCCTCGTAGTAATCAGCGTTCCTTTCGAAGGCTTCTATTACCTCCTTAAGGCTTACCATTACTTACTAACCTCCTAAGTATCCCTAGGAGTTCCTCGGGATCCTTACCCAATATTACTATGGAAGGCTCTATGCCGTGCGCTCCGGGATGATAATAAGCGTCGAAGAGCTTGCCCGCTTCCCTTAGGTAATCGGCTATAGGGCACGGGCTTTCCGAAACCCTCGGGGGCACTATGGTTACCTTAAGGCCTACTTCCTCTAATTTCTTAAAGTACTTTAGATCCCCCTTTACGTTAACCGCCGCCCTATATTCGCTACGTAATTTCATAGCGTTTAACAGTACTTGGGCTAAATGCTTAGAACCCCCGTAAATTACCTCGCCGCAAACCTTGGGCTTACCTAAACACCTAATAACCCTTCCGCTCAATCCGGCTATATCGTTTAAGCCCCTGCAGCCCTCCCTAGCGTAAACTAAGTTTAAACCTACTTCAGGTATGAGTTCCGCTAACTTAGGTTCACCCTCTATGTCCTTGAAGGCCTTCTTTAACGAGTTAAGTACTGGATCGGTAGAGTAGGTGTACTCCCCATATATTTCATCCACGTAAGTCCTACCCGCGAGCTTAACTTCCGCCCCATCTATGAAAACGCCCGAACCCTCCCTTACCTCGCCTATCGCGGAATGAGGTAGGTCGGTTTTAGGTTCCCATCCATCCCTTACTACGGCTACTAAGCTCCCGTAACTGGGGGCTCTTAAGGGATCCAAGTTAAGTACCTTCAGCCCTTCCTCTACGGGTA
>NJEH01000065.1 GCA_002254595.1 Thermofilum sp. ex4484_15 | reverse complement strand
CTGTAGCTATCCAGAATAAGGTTACTATGATCGATTTAATTACTTTACAGTACGCTACTCAACCTATGCTTACAGCTTCCCCCGTAAGTTATTACGTAGTAGCAGCTACCTTGGATGCACTATCTAAGGCTAAGCTATAGGCCTATTATCAATTGTGTTTAGTCGGGATGGTTGTTTTTTCTCATGATTACTATTATTAATCTTTAATTTTAAACGATTAATGGTGAATGTCGTTGAGGACTAGGTCGTATATGTATGTTTTCCTCTTGTCCTCTTTAATCGTGGCCTTCCTATCTCCTTTAATTCTAGCCTCTTACAACTTAACTGTGAACTTACCTAACTCTAAGGATTTATTGATCGATATAATGAAGAATCCTAAATCCTTAATAGCCTTTGTAATCCAAATGCTTTTAGGCTTCGGGCTAGGATATTACTCGTTAAAGGTAATTAAATACATATTAGCGTTAATAGCTATCTTCGTAATAGGGGGGTTACTAAATATATGGAGCTTAAGCGGTAGCAACGTGAACTTGCAGCAACTATATTCCTTACTTAAACCCTTAATAGTGGCTTTAAGCATAAGGTTGACTTTGCCTATACTCCTAGGCTTGCTTATAGGCTTAATAGTAGCAGCTAAATAAACTAGGGAGAAACCGCATGGGGGTTAAGGAAGAATTATTAAAGGTAGGCAGGTTTCCGGAGCAGCTAGGCCTGGACCTAAATTCGCCTAGCGATAGATTTAAGTGGTTCTTGGCTTCAATGCTCTTCGCTAAGAGAATATCCAGCGACATAGCGGAAAGGACTTTTAAGGCTTTCGTTAAAGAGGGTTTAACTACCCCCGATAAGATTCTAAAGGCCAATTGGGATAAATTGGTGGAGGTACTGGATTCCGGCGGTTACGTAAGGTACGATTTCTCTACAGCTACCAACATTTTAGAATCCATGAAGCTTTTAAAGGAACGTTATGGAGGGGACTTAGAAAAATTACATGAGGTAGCTAAAGGACCTAGGGATCTTGAGAGAAAGCTTATGGAATTTAGAGGTATCGGACCTATAGCGGTAAATATTTTTCTGAGGGAACTTAGAGGTATCTGGAGTAAAGCTGACCCTAAGCCTTCCCACTTAGCTTTTAAAGTAGCTAAGAGGATAGGAATAAAGGAAGAGGAAGTTAAAGAGTATGAACCGTATTTAGTTAAGTTAGCCATAAAGTTCTGTAAGAAGAATCGATGTAAAGGATGTCCCGTTAAGACGTACTGCAGGAAGCAGAATTAATCGTTCACAACTGTAATATTCCTTAACCTTATAAATCGTAATAAGTTAACTAACTTATATTTTTGAAATCCTATCCTATTCGAGGGATTAATTCGTGCATTCTTTTTCATAAATTCCACAAAAAATGGTCATCTATATTACTGTAATTTAAAGTAAGCCTTTTACGGAGTTAGGAAAAGTTCGTGCAGTGGTAAGGTATGGATAGGAGGATATTAATTGCCCTAATGGCGATAGCGATCTTACTTACAGTACCTCATACGGCTTTAAGCGAACAGAAAAGGGTAAAGGTAAAGGTGCATGTACCTGAGGTAGTAGTAATAATAGTTAAACCGGAAAGTTACAGCATAAGCGTTAGCGAGGACGACTTCATAAATCATAGAATGGTTTATTCTGATAGCGGTCAACTAACCGTAGGTACTAATCATGAAGGTACGTTAGTAATTGGTAGCAGCGCTAGCGGAAACGTGAAGGTAATTAGACATATGTATATAAATGTTAACAATAAAGACTTTCCGGTGAACAGCTGGAAGGATGAAGTAAGCGGGCCTGGCGAAACTTCCTATACTATAAAGTTCGGCCTTAAAGCCGAGTGGGATCTACCTAAGTTCGAAGGAGTAATAACGGTAGTAATAACTGTAATACCCAGCTAAAAACTAACGGTATCTTTTAAGAGGATTCCTCCTTAACTTTTTTAAGTTCGATTAACAGTAAAGAGGTATTTAACGTTAAGGCTAAAGCCATGGGGGCGCTAATTATTATTAAGGGGTTGAATATCCTCCACGTAACGTTATTAATGCTTAAAAGGTCGTAAACTACGCCTACTATTAAGTTACTTGCTAAGACCCCTACATTACCTGCAGCTCCTATATAGCCTACCCCTCTATAACTAACGTAAGTTAACGCGACCCTTCGGGATAGGGGAGTTAAGCTTCTAGCCCCTATAAGTAATAGTGAGAGCCCTAGGGAAGCGGATGTTAAGTTATTCGTCGAGAACAAAATTATACCGGAAGTCGTTAAAGTACCGGTAATGTAAATAACTAAGTCCTCAGAGAATTTATCGGCTATGAAGTTCAGCGGTACGCTAATCCCCATACTTAGCGCAGAAACCATAGCCAAAAGGGCTACTGCTCCTTCCTTCCCTAAGCCGTAAATTTCACAAAGGTAAACATAGATAATGTCACCCGTCGTGAAGGCAGTACTTAAGCGTAATAGTAGCATATACGTAGCTAGTGATCCCATGAGTAAAGCGTGCTCTTTATGCATTCTACGCTCCCTAACACGTACTACTTTAACGTACTTCATGAACCAAACTAAGATTCCAGTAACGAGGAAAAAAGCAGAGGAGAGGAATAGTAGAAAGGAAGGACCTCGCGAAGATAATAGCACGTAAACGGTATTGGCTAAAGGTAGGGAAGCTGAACCAGCTAGGAAATATATAGCGTAAATAGTGGCCCTGAGGTCCTTAGGGGTGGAGGATCCCACTATTATTTGCACTATAGTCCAGGCATAACCTAGTAGAGCGCCCTGTACGAATCTAATCATTAGTATACCTGGAATATCATGAAAGGATAGGTAGAATGGCATTAGGACGGCTACCATAGCGAAGCAAAAAGCTGAGAACCTCAAGCTACCCTGACCTTTATAGAGGTGCCCGGCTAATGCAGCTAAAGGAGCTCTACCTATAAAATATATCGCAGTTAAAACGCCTACGAGAGTAGCTGAGGCTTCAAGTACGAATCTATAGTAATAGGCTACTACCGGCATACTTAGCCTGAAAGCAAACGATCCAGTAACGGATGCTAAGGTAGCTAAAAATATGTTTCTTAAGTTGAGGTAATTAGGGGAATCGTGAGAGAGGCACCTCATTTCGGCTATCCGCTGTTATCGGCCTTAGGGTTCACTAGCCTACCTAGGAATAATATTAGTCCCGTAGGTTTATGTAATATCAAAAATAAGAAGGGCTTATCGGCTCTAAAGGTTACAGGTAAGGCTAGTAACGCTATTACAGCAGCTGTAGCTGCTGTGGCTTCGACTCCTTCTTCGCTTACTTCGGTATAAGCCTTGTGAAATATCTCTTTTACGTAAAGATCCTTCTTACCGCTTATACCAGATAGGTCCGCTTCGCTGGTAAATAACTTCCTTAAACCCATTTCGGAAAGGATCTTAGCCAAAGAGTAGCCTGACGATAGTTTAAACTTTGGTATGTAAACTTCTACTTCTACTTCCTTAAGTTTATGTAATAATTCATGTAATTTATCTATGCTTAACGAATTCTCAAAAGACCTTAACCCCTCCTTAGGTAAGAATATTACCATACAAGTTTTATTATCGCTAAAAGGTAATTCTAATACTTTTACATAATTTGATTCAAAGTAAGGCAACTTAGCTCTTAGATGCATGAAAGGTATTTTAATTGTTTTATTCGGTTTTACCCAGAAGTAGCCTTCTTTAGTTTCACTTTTATTGAACCTATATAGCCAAATACCCCTAAAATAGATGACACTTGTTATCACTAATCTAGTTTGCCTATCAATGCCGCCCGGCGGTATTAATTCCTTTATTCTCCTCCCCGTTTCCTCCCTTATCCACTCATTGATTACCTCCTTAGAAAGTAAGTTATGAAAACTGCTCCTTAAACGTCCAGTATTAACTGGTAAGTTAAGTATGGAACGCACTTTATTAGCCGTCCCCCCTCTAGCTCCTTCGTATATTAGAGTCAATGCTGTAAATACGTTAAAGGGCGATAATATTGCGTTCTCCCCCTCTTTTCTCACTTTTAAGTACAATCTTAAGGAGAAGTCATTAATGGAATTAACGAGTTCCCTAAGGTTAGTAGGAGAAGCGTAAATGCTAGATAATATGAACAATGAAACCATTAAAGATACCATTAACTTATTACCCGTCACAATATCCGAACGATAATCCATTACTTAAGTTTTACCCCTTCAACCTCAGGAAACTATGTCATAAGAAACTATAACTTCGTTCAATAATTCCGTAATATATAATATAAAATTATCGTAACCCCTACGCAGAAGAGGGTTACAAGGAATAAGTGGAGGGAATTAAGGGAAAGTAAGGGAATTATTAACTTTAAAAGTACGTATCCTGCTAACAGTATGGGCATGGAAATCGCTAAGTCTAAAGCTACAACTAAATCCTCGAAGGAGTATAAGCCACTTGGAGCTATCTTAACTATCTTACGTTTAGAGGCTAAGTAAGTTACTAATAGTAACGAAGTAAAGGCAGTAAGTACTACCATTGGTGAAATTAGTAAAGGCATTAAAAATGGAAAATACCTAGATTCTATTAAAGCTTCAAAGCATGAAAGTAGGAATAGGAATATAATTTCATCGATATAAATGAAGTATTTCAACATTAGGCCCTACTTAACGGCCTTAGATCTAAAGAATATACCTTATAAATCCAAAGGGCGGATAGATCGTTAGCTAATACGTAAGTTGAAAGGTAAAGGAATGCCTGTAAGAGGACAAGTGATGCTATTAATGGAACCATTGAGGGTATCGCCTCAGCGCCTATTAGTATTCCAGTTGAACTTAAGTAATTCAGTAGATAAGCTAAGGAAACTACGATTAGGGTCAATAAAATTATTTTTCTGAGGTGATTTAGACTAAATACTGACCGCTTAAGTATTAAGTAACTAATGGCATTATTCGGAGTATTGAAAGTTAGTTTACAGTTTACCTCTCCCTCCTCATTGGTTAATAACTCCTTTAATATCTTAACGTCACTTGGGCTTAAGTTACTAGATAGCTCCGCTAATGCAAGGGAAATAGCTATTAGCATAATAGAGGACATAGTCATTTCTCTTAAAATTTCATCATAAGTAGCCGAGAGCGTAGCGCAGTATATTACGGGGCTTATTAACGGTCTTAACGGCAAATAAATTAAAGGTAAGGGGTTATCTATTAACAAAGTATGTAATGTAGCTAAAATTAAACATAAGGAGGCTACCGACCTTAAGTAAATTAGCTTATTAATAATACCCTAATTACCGCAGTCAAATTTATGAGTAGAATTAAGGAGCTAAAGGCTATAAGTGACGAAATTAAGAATAGGAAGCCTTTAAATACATCGTTACCCGAAAGCCCATATATTAAGGGGAAGGAATAAGATAGGGGAAAAGCCAACGTATAGCTCGCGGCTGAGGCTACTTCATATAATCCCCTGCCTAATATGTACTCCTTAAGCTCTATTGGTTGAGCTAGTAGTACTTCGCTTTCCGCATCCTCCATAACTACTATAACCGATTTACCTATGATGAGGGAAAGTAAA
>NJEH01000016.1 GCA_002254595.1 Thermofilum sp. ex4484_15 | reverse complement strand
CTAGCATGCCTTAATGTACCTTAAGTTAATTAAGGAGGGGGATATTAAGTTACTAGTTCCCGACCCTGATCGGTATGCAAAGGAGGGACGTTTCGATCCTACCTGGGGCCCCGTATTTTATAATCCCAGAGCCGAAGCGGTAAGGGATATAGACGTACTCCTCTTACAATGTTTCGCGAGGCGTAATCTAGGGGAATTTGAGCTAGTTGACGCCTTAAGCGCTACCGGCGTAAGGGGGTTAAGGTACGTTGCAGAAGTAAGGGGGGCTAATCTAGCTTACTTAAATGACATAAATAAAAACGCCGTAGAATTAATGACTAAGAACGCGGAAATAAATGGGTTATGTGGAAAAGTTAGGATAACTAATTTAGATGCGGACGAATTATTCCTCTTTATAAGGAAGGTAGTAGGGAAAATGGACGTAGTGGACATAGATCCATATGGTTCGCCTTCCCCTTTCCTACACTCCGCTTTAAGAACGATAAAGGATGGTGGGTTATTATGCGTTACAGCTACTGATTTAGCCGTACTCTGCGGCGTTTACCCATTTAAATGTTTAAGGAGGTATTCCTCTTTAACTTTTAAATCGTCCTTTTCTCATGAAATAGCATTGAGAATAGTAATAGGATACGTAGTAAGGGTAGCGGCTAGTTACGACCTAGTAACGTTACCGCTCCTCTCTTACTTCTTGAACTTATATTTGAGGATTTACTTCTTAGTAAGGGAAGGGGCTACTGAAGCCTCTAGGGTATTAAATGAAAATATAGGTTATATTTCGTTCTGTCCTAAATGCCTTTGGAGAAGTTGGATTAAAGGGATTGTATATGAGAGTGCTAAAATGTGTCCTAAATGCGGGAGTAGGTTATTAATTGCCGGTCCTTTATGGGTAGGCAGTTTAGGTTACCGGGAATACTGTAGAAGCATGTTAGAGGAGTTAAGTAATAGGAAGTTTAAGTTAAGGAAAATCGAGGAACGCTTATTAAGGATACTAGATGAGGAGTACACTACTTCATCGCCTTATTTTTATACGGTAAGCGAAGTAAGTCGCCTACTTAAGGTGAATGAACCCTCGCCTAAATTGATAGTACGCCTATTAAAAGAGGAGGGATTTAAAAGTTCTCTTACTCATTTCTCTACTAAGGGCTTTAAGACCGATGCCGATATAGACGATATAATTGAGGTAGTAAGGGAGTGCGTAAAGGAAAGTTATTAATATTACTAACGGGTATGCCTTGTTCCGGTAAGAGCGTAATAGCAGATATTTGTAAGTCGTTAGGATTCATAGTAATCAATATGGGCGATGTAATTAGGGAGGAGGCTAAAAGGAGGGGGTTAAGCCTTACCAGGGAGAACTTATCTAAATTAGCATTAGAATTAAGAGCTAGGGAGGGGGCTAACGTAGTAGCGCTTAGGACCTTAAGTAAGCTTTCGGAGATACTTTCCAAGGGATATACTAAAATAGTAGTAGATGGGGTAAGAAGTTGGGAGGAAGTAATTACTTTCAAGGAGAACTTAAAGGATTGGAGGATAATAGTGCTAGCGGTCCACGCTTCCCCCAGGACGAGGTTTAGGAGAGCGAAGGAAAGGAGGAGGAGCGACGATCCTAGGGACTTTAGGGAATTCCTTAAGAGGGACTTAGAGGAATTAAAGTTGGGAATAGGTAACGTTATAGCATTAGCGGATGTAATTATAATAAATGAGGATAAGGAAATAGGAGAGCTAAAGGATATAGTAAGGAACTTACTGGTGAGGATAAATGATGGAAGTAGAGGCAAGAGCTGAGGTAAGGCCTACTGAAGATTTAGAAAAGGTGAGGAGAGCGTTAGAGAACTTCATTACCCCTTCTAGCTTAAGGGTAGAACGTAGGGGGGATTTACGGCTATTAGTAGCTAGTGCGAAAGGACCATCTGCCCTTAGGAAGCTTTATCTCTCCCTTAGGAGGCAGAGGATATTAGATTCAGCTAGGGAATACTTAAAGAGAGGCGTATTTGGTGATAATATAGTATTTTATTTACATAAACAAGCAGCATATGTAGGCATAGCTTCCTTTTGCAGTTTCCCGGAGAGGGAAAGCCCCTTAGGGGCGATAACCGTTATCATACGCTACAAGGATCCCCTAAAGGTAATAAATTGGTTAGCTCCCCGTACAGTCAATGGAGTACCTGTAAAGGAGGGAGAGGAGCCCGATCCTTAGTAAAATTTATAGAAGTTAGCGTGAATAAAAGATAGGGTGAAGAAAACATGCCATCTCACGGCTCCTTAACAAAAGCTGGTAAAGTAAGGAACGCCACCCCAAAGATCCCTCCTAAGCCCAAGAAAAACTTAATACCCAAGAGGAGGAATAGGAGGAACTTTAAGAGGAGGGTACTTTACCCTATGAACGTTAAAGCTAGGTAATCCCACCCATGTCACATGATTTAGAGGAAATAGGTAATTACGGGGAAAGGATAACTTCCTTACTTAAGGAGAAAGGTATTGAAATTTTCTCTAGAATTAGGTTCCATTATAAGGGTAGGATATTAGAGGGAATATTACTTCCTAGGCCCCAATACGGCGATAAGGATGTATTAGTAGTAAAGCTAGATAACGGATATAATATTGGAATTCACATAGATTACGTAAGCGAGCTAACATTGGTGGAAAAGGGACTTAAAAGGAGAAGGACGGAGGTAAAAAGCGTAAAGGGTAAGGAGCGCTTACCTCTTATAGCCGTCGTAGGGACCGGAGGTACCATAGCCTCTAGGGTTGATTACGTTACGGGCGCGGTTTATCCTACCTTATCTCCTGAGGATATTTATGATTTAGTACCTGAGATCGCTGAAATAGCCAATTTGGAGACGGAAGAGCTTTTAAACATATTTAGCGAGGATATGGTACCTAAATATTGGGATTTAATAGCTGAAAGAGTAGCTTACTACTTTAGGAAGGGAGCTAAGGGCGTAATAATAGCCCATGGTACTGATACCATGGGCTATACTAGTGCAGCCTTAAGCTTTATATTAAGGAACTTACCTGGACCGGTAACCTTAGTAGGAGCCCAAAGGTCATCCGATAGACCTTCTTCAGATACTTCCCTTAACATGTTATCAGCTACTATAATAGGGGTAAGCGCTCCCTTTGGCGAAGTAACGGTAGTTATGCATGGCAGTATAGGCGATACCTTTTGTTTGGTACATCGAGGGACTAAAGTAAGGAAATGTCATACTAGCCGTAGAGATGCCTTTAGGTCGATAAATAGTAACCCTATAGCTTTAGTTACTAAAAGAGGATTGACCATGCTTACTAAGGAATATAGGCCCAGAAGTGAAGTAGACGAATTAAGGGTATTAAAGGGCTTCGATGATAAAGTAGCTTTAATAAAATTTTATCCGGGTATGGATCCTAGTATAATTGAGTACTTAATAGATAGTAATTACCATGGTATAGTAATTGAAGGTACCGGATTAGGACACGTTAGGAAGGAGTTATTGAAGCCTCTTTCTAAGGCCATAAAAAATGGTATACCTGTTGTTATAACCTCCCAATGCATATGGGGAAGGGTAAACCTTAACGTCTATAGGAGGGGGGTAGAGCTCCTTAAGATAGGAGTTATCCCTGGGGAGGATATGTTACCAGAGACGGCATTAGTTAAGCTAATGTGGGTATTAGCTAGGACTAGGGACCTAGAGGAAGTAAGGAAATTAATGCTCACGGATATAGCATTCGAGATAAACCGCAGGTCACTTTTTGAATATTACCCACCTGTTTATATACCACCATCACATTTAAAAACGATGTTTATTAGGTAATACTAGTAACTTTTAGCTATTCTAACGTAATATTTCGCCTCATTATTGCATAGTACACACTTTCCGCTTACCTTCCCTTGGGAGATATCGACGCCTAATACCTTACATGAAAGTTTCTCCTCTATTTTTAACCCACATTCACCCCTTCCGCACCACGGCATTTCTACTATCTTCCCTTCATTTATGAACTTCAACGCTTTCTCTAGATCGCTCGCCCTAACTATGCGCTCCCTAAACCACTTCCACGCCCTTTCCCTTAAATCCCTTTGTATAACGCTAAACGCTTTCCTCACCTCTATTAGGAGAACCTCCTTACTTACCGACCATTTCTCTAAGGTATCCCTCCTAACTAGAGTTACCTTACCCTCCTTAACATCCTTAGGGCCTATTTCTACCCTCAGCGGTACCCCCTTAAGTTCCCAATAGTAGAACTTTTCACCTGGCGTTACGTCCTCCCTCTTATCTACGTAAACCCTTATACCATTACGTTTTAATTCTCCTTCCACTCCCTCCACTTCCTTCACGACAGCTCTTCTCTCTTCCTCGTTATAATAAATAGGTATTATTACTACCTGTATTGGGGCAACATTAGGAGGTAGCACTAACCCGTGGTCGTCACCATGTATCCCTATCAATGCGGCTATTACTCTCTCTGAAATACCATAACTAGTAGTGTATATGTACTCATGCTTCCCTTCAGGAGTTAAATAAGTAACATCGAAGGCCTTAGAGAAATTCTGTCCAAGATTATGAACGGTACCTATTTGTAACGTTCTACCATCCGGTAGTAGGGTATCAAACGCTAAAGTATAAAGCGCTCCAGCGAATTTATCCCAATTTGGTCTCCTAGATATTAAGTACGGTATCCCTAACTCATCGAAGAACTTACAGTATATTCTAACTGCTTCGCTTACCTGTCTTTCCGCTTCCTCGAAAGTGGCATGGACAGTATGTGCCTCTTTAAACGTAGTTACCTCCCTTAACCTAATTAATGGATGGGTCGCCTTGGTTTCACTCCTAAATATATTAACTATTTGGTATATCCTTAATGGCAAATCCGCATGAGATTTAACCCATAGCTTAAGGATGGGCATAATAGCAGTCTCTGAGGTAGGTCTTAAAGCCAACCTCTCCTTTAACGCTTCCTTACCGCCTCTCGTAACCCAAAAGATTTCCTTCTCAAAACTCCTTATATGCTCCGATTCCTTCCTTAGGTACTCCTCTGGTATTAAAGTAGGAAAAAGAACCTCTTCATGACCTCTCTCCTCGAGAAGCCTTTTAAGGATATTTAAGACGTAACGCCTTAGTTTCATACCGTAAGGGGGCCATATCCCTACCCCTTTAATGGGGTACCTATATTCATAAACTCCGCTATTAAAAATTACCTCCCTGAACCACCCCCTAAAATCCCTAGACCATCTCTCCCTACTTACCTTCACGGCAAACCCCTTAATTATCTCATTCTTAGTGTTTTAATTTGAGCGGTTCCTATAGCATCCGGCCATATATCTATATGTACTTTATCCCCTACTCGGTACTCTATTAGTAACCTACTTATGATGTTTTTACTCCTCTCTTTAGGGCTCTTCCTAAGCAACTTCCTACACCTATTCCTATAGCCATGGGAGTGGCGCATCTCCCTCACCGTAATTCCCTTAATAGCTAACTACAACTCCTTATTGGGTTATTTAACTATTTCGGATATAAGGGATGTAAGGGATGTAATAAGGTGAGGCACTAATTATATTTATGGCAGGATGACGATTTATATATAGGAAGTGTAGAAGGAGGAGGGGGTATTGGTTAAGATACTAAATGAGCGTTATTTAACATTAGCGGAGGTACGTGAAATCCTAGAGAAGAAGGAGAGGGAGGGGGAACTCAGCGATATCGAGCAGATAACGCTAGATTACGTTAAGAAATTTAGTAAAGTAAAGGCAATTGAAGCGGCAAAATTAGTTGAAAAACTAGTAAACGAATACGGTATAGATAAGGAGATTGCAATTCAAGTAGTAAATATTATGCCAGGAAGCTTAGAGGAGTTAAGGAGTATCCTCTCCACGAGTAGGAAATTCGTAAGCACCGAAGAGGCGGAAAGTATTTTAAATTTATTAAAGGAATTCTCAGAAGAGAAGCGATAAAAGAGGGTACGTTATGAAATATTCTTCTAAGAGGCCCTTACTTTACGAGGAATACGCTTATATATTGGATTACCTACCTTATGGTTTTTATGCCCCTGGGAGACCTAGGTCTAGGGGCCCCGTAGCCCAGGCAGTGGGTGAAATTTACTTTACGCTATTGGAGCTCATACCTTATGAGGGGGTAGAATTAAACGTTAGGGAAAGGGTTTACGTAGGGAAAGGTATAAGCGATAAAATTATGAGAGTTTCGAGGAGGTTACGCTATGAAGAATTAACGGCTAGGGCTAGAGCAGAACTACCTTCCGTAATAGAGGAAATCGTAAGTAAAAGGGAGAGGGAATTCGTAGAATTCTTCAATAAAGCACAACCCTTAACTCCGCGTATGCATAGCTTAGAGTTATTAAGAGGTGTAGGTAAGAAAACCCTTTGGAGGATCTTGGAGGAGCGTAAGAGAAACCCCTTTAATAGTTTTAAGGATATAGAGGAAAGAGCGAAGATAAGTAATGTTAGAAAGCTAATAGTAGAGAGGATACTTAATGAGATAATAGATAGCAGAGAGAAGTATCATTTATTCGTACCGATAAGGGGTCCTAAATACCTTTAACTCATAGCTGGAGGTCATTACTTAACGAAAAATTACCATAAAGGATACTTTAACCGGCGGCTACTTGAAATCCCAAATTAATGTATGATCCCTACTTAACTCTTATTAGCTTTCGCCTACCCATGACCTCCCATACTTCTACCTCTATACCTGGGCTTAATTTACTCCTTAACTCCTCCTCATCCGGCATAGGTACCTCATATACCTCGTAGGTACTTAAATCCATCAATTGAACCGTACTTTGGAGAACGGCTATTACCTGAGCGCTCTTCTTAGTAACTATGGGTACCTCTACCTTAGAATCCGTCGGCGCTATTAAGCTCCTCTTGACATTGTCAAACAATCCTAGCGCTACGATCCTAGCTTTAGCGGATCCGTGCTTACCAGGCTTAGATTTCTCCACTTCTATAACCTTACACGGTTCAATATAAGTTTTTCTAAAGATCGTATAAATAATGATGTATACACGTACATAGTGGGGCCGCGGGGATTCGAACCCCGGATCACCAGGGCCCGAGCCTGGCAGCCTACCAAGCTAGCCGACGGCCCCAGAGGAATAATAATATGTAGGGATTTTTAAAATTTCCTTGTATTAGAGCATGGCCAAAAAACTTAATTTGCCTAAGTAAGTACCGTCAAGCAAAAACACCTCTGCATTATCCAGAATTACCCCTCCGCTATTAAGTAATGGACTTCTCATATCCTCCCCTAGGTGCTTATTAATTGCTAGTCCACCTAGGTATTCATTAAACGCGGGCATGACTATTACCTCCCTTAACTTCACTTTCCCCCCTAAACGTTCCCCTCTATTAATTCCCGCCCACCTAAAGAATGAAGCCATGAGGCGCTCCCTATTTACCGGAGCTCTGATCCAAACCGCTTCGTTAAATTTAAACCCAAGCGAATCCCTTAACTCTACCACAGGATGTATATGAGCCATTATTAGTATATCAGAATTAAGCACTTTATAAGAGGGCCACGCATGGCCGTGGACGAAGCCGATAATTCTACCCCTACTATCTATTACGGTAAGTCCCCTACTATCTATTACCTCCACTTTAGATGTAGAAACTAAGCCAGCTAGATCGCCATCATGATTACCACATATTATTTTTATTTCATCGAAATAATATTCTATGGAATGAAAGAAATATATTAAATCGCCTAACTCCTCCGTAGAAAAACCAGTAACGGTATGCTTGACGTCCCCTAGGATTAATAAGTCCGATACTTCGTGCTTTGTAGCTAAGTATCTTATGCGGTTAATAAGATCTACGGTTTTAGAGGGTACCTTTAATCCCTTTTGAGCTAATTCCCTCTCGAAACCTATATGTAAGTCTGCGATGATTAAATACTTCTTCCCTTCTCTGTTTACAAGTAGGAGTGCTCTCTCATTAGGTATTAACGTTAACATGTCCTTGTAATCTTACCGTATTAATTGTTTTATATAAGGATATTTTTATTCTTTAAATAAGGAAGCGACATTATTTTCCAATCTCAAGAGATGATGGGTACGTATACTGACGAGGAGGCAAAAAGGTACTTAAAGAGATTAGAGGAGAAATATGGCTCAAGATTTAAGAGGGCGATGAAGGCAGTAGAGGAGGGAAGGGTATTCAGGATAAAAAGGGAGTACTCTAAGGTCGATATATGGCTCGTATACGGTTCTAAAGGTAAACCTTACCTAGTTATCCCAGATAAGTTTTGTACTTGTAGAGATTTCTACTTAAACGTACTCGTAAGACGGAAAGTGGATTTATGTTATCATATATTAGCCCAGAAGATTGCGCTAAGAATCGGTAAATATAAGGAGATAGCTATAGATCCTTTAGAAGATTATAAGTTCTTCGGTAAGATAATAAGCGAGATAATGAAGCGGAAATAAGACGTATAGACCCCTTTGCTTCCTATGGAAGAAGATAATTATAATGAATGTGGTCAATAGGTTACTTTACTTATATTAATATATCGTTTAAGTATACCTATTAAAATAATACATATTTCATCTCCACTGGAAATTAAGGGGTCTAGTCCTTTTTGCATTAAGTTATATCATTCTACATGTAGAATGTAAAAAGTAGAGATGAGGACATACTCCTCAGGCCCATATAAGAAGGGAAATGTAATTGTTGAATTTGTAGACCCCTCTACTTCCAGTGGAGGAAAATTTTCGGTATTATTCCTAAGTGAAATAAATAGAAAGATAGTTATCTACACATTTTTCCATGTTAATTATGGAATTCATTCTCTTTATTTTTTCTATATTAAGAATTCTTCATCTACTTTATCTACACCTGTAAGTTACATATATAATACCGTGCATCTTATAACTCTACTGTATCCTTATGGTGAAGATTAAAATAGAGGACGTATTGCCTTCCGGGGAGAGGATATCCATAACGTTGGAAGGTAGGGAGGTAAATAAGAGGAGGATCATGCAGATATTGGACCTACTTAAAATAATGGGGTCTCCTCCCTCCTTTAAGGAGGAAAAATTAGGTGAAACTATATGGAGGATTATAGTTGAGAATTATGGAGATGGCTCCTGGTTTACGAGCAGGGAACTTTTACTCTCCTTAGAAAGGGAACTGGGAATTAACGTAAAGTTGAATACCGTAGCTACTTACTTGTTAAGGTTTTATAGAAGAGGGCTTCTGGAGAGGGATAAGGTAAGCGGTTATGGAATAAAGTATAGACTAAAGGCCTTCAGTACTACTCTTACGTAAAGTACTTCCTTTCCCTGCTTCGCTTAAATGTGCAATCCTAAGTAATCTACATGCTATGATATCGCTTTTAGTTATTATTCCGACGACCTTACCTCCTTCTGTTACCAAAACCGCGGGAAATCCCTCCATTAATATTCTTATCACTCTTTCAGCGCTATCGTCTGGAGCTACCGTAGGTAAAGGACCCTCCATCAATTCTGACACTTTCATTCCGAGTACCCTCTCCCTTTCCTTATAAAGTAGGAGGGCTTTTACTATGTTATCTTCCCTTATCGAACCGATGGGATAACCTTTTTCATCGACGACCGGTAATTGTGAGATTCCCTTCTCCCACATGACCTTAGCTACCTCTTCTATCTTAGTATTAGGGCACGCTACTATTACGTCCCTCCTCATTATATGCTTCGCTCTTACCTTCCCCCCTAACTCCTCCTCTATAACCTTCATTATTCTCCTAAGGGTGGAAATTCTAGGGTTTACGGTGCCTTTTTCTATTCTAGCTATTAATGATTGGCTAACTCCCGCTCTTTTTGCTAACTCTTTTTGCGTTAAACCAGCCTTCCTCCTTAAGTCTTTTAATTCGCTAGGGCTAGGTATAAACGACATATTCTACATCATTTACCTCTAGCGCGCTCTTAAAAATTTTAATTCCTTCCCTTTTTTAAAATAAAGAGCAATATACTAGCCTAACCTTAAAGCTACCTTCAAGGCATCTTCGAATATCGACATACCTTCATCTACAGCTTCCTCTGTTATAGTTAGGGGAGGGGCTAATCTTATTACCGAAATTCCGCCAGTAATTAATAATAACCCCCTCTTAAAGGCCTCCCTTATGATCCTTACGGCTAAATCTCTATCCGGCCTCATATCCCTATCCACGATCTCTACGCCTATCATTAACCCTAAACCCCTTACATCGCCTATTTCGCGGTATTTCTCCTTAAGTTCGTTAAGCCTTTTTAGTAAGTAGCTCCCTACTCTTTCGGCATTTCCTAAGAGCCCCTCCTCCTCTATTATCCTTATGGTTTCTATAGCGGCTGTACAACTAACCGGGTTACCTCCGAATGTTGAAGCATGCGATCCACGAGGTAAATTCATTACTTCAGCCCTACCTACTATGGCGCTTAAGGGGAGTCCTGAGGCTAAAGCCTTTGCTATTAATATTACGTCAGGCTCTACATTCCAATGTTGTATAGCGAACCACTTACCTGTTCTTCCCATACCCGTTTGCACTTCATCATCAATCAATAATATGCCGTACCTCTTGGCTAACTTATATATCCTATTCCAAAAACCCCTAGGAGGTACAATATATCCTCCCTCCCCTGCTATCGGTTCGAAAAATATTGCCGCCACCTCCTCGGGGGGTACGTATTTCTCAAAAATCCACTCCTCTATGAAATCTACACACCAGAAGTTACAATGTGGGTACTCCTGCCTCCAAGGACATCTGAAGCAATAAGGGTAGGGGACGTGGATTACGCCAGGTAATAGGGGACTGAAGTATTTTCTCTGTATATTCTTACTAGAGGTTAGGGAGAGTGCTCCTAAAGTTCTTCCGTGGAAGCTACCAGTAAAAGCGAGTAAGTAACTTCTACTTCCCTTGAAGTACCCCCTAGCTACCTTTATGCCTCCCTCTACAGCTTCTGCTCCACTATTACCGTAGAATACTTTCTTTTCCCACTTACCTGGGGTTATTTCGACTAGTTTCGCTGCCAAGATGGAAGGCTCCTCATAGATGAAATCCGTAATGCTATAATGAAGCAATTCCCCTACCTTTCGCCTTACAGCTTCTACTACCTTTGGATGGCAATGACCTATGTTCATTACAGCTATACCGGAGTTAAAATCTAAGTATTTATTACCATCTACATCTTCTACTATGAAGCCCCTTCCTCTCTTCACTACTAATGGGTAATACCTCGAAAATGATTGCATAAGTAACTTCTTATCTACATCTACGATTTCCTTCGCTTTAGGTCCGGGCGGTTCTACTACTATATTAGCGAATTTACCCATTAATTGACACCTTTACAAAAGTACTATCGCTTAGAATGGTTAAATGTTTTCCCTACTGTGATCTTACTACTATTAGTAGTAACGGTCATTAATATCATAATGTACTTATAGCTTTAATATGAATATATAATTTACATAAGTAAAGAAAAATAAGGGTTTCTCTTAAGTAATTATTTTATCGTACTGATAATAAAATAAAAATGTGGAAACCCGCTTCTTAGAGGTTAAGTGGGTAGGTAGAGGAGGGCAGGGGATAGTTACTGCATCTAGGTTATTAGCGGAGGTAGCCTTAAGGAGGGGGAAGTACGCCATTTCGATACCTATGTTCGGCGCGGAGAGGAGAGGGGCTCCTGTAGTTGCCTATAATAGGATTTCAGATGAACCGGTGAGGAGGAAAGGCCCTGTAAGGAAAGCTGATATACTTGTAGTAGCAGATTATAGGCTATTATCCATGGTGAATTTCTTTTATGAAGTAAAGGAGAAGGGGTTGATACTATTTAACGCAGATCGCGTACCCCCTCCCCTCCTTAACGCCTCTAAGAAAGTAGCTCTCGTTAACGCCACCGCTATTGCTCTGAAATATGGATTGGAACTCTCAGGTTTAGCTATAGTTAACGCCCCATTATTGGGTGCTTTAATTAAGGTAAGTAGTTTAGCTCCGCTCAGTACCTTAAAGGAAGTTATGAAAATGTATTGGGGGGAGGAAGGTGGGAGGAGGAACTTCTTATGCGCAAAGGAAGCTTATGAGGAGGTGAAATATATTACATGAGGGTAATTACACCTATAGCTAAGCCCAAAGAGGGTAGTGCCGGATTAACGGGGAAATGGAGGATCTTCAAACCCGTAATAAACTACTCTAAATGTAATAATTGTGGATTATGTTGGTTATATTGTCCTGAAGCTGCTATAACTTTAGATGGTAAAAATGTACCCAAAATAGTCTACGAATACTGTAAAGGTTGCGGTATTTGCGCTAACGAATGCCCCGTAAGGGCTATTGATCTCATTAAGGAGGAGTAAGGTAATGAAGCTCCTGCTTACTTCGAATTATGCGGCGGCTTATGGAGCGAAGCTAGCTAGGGTAGAAATAGTGGCCGCTTACCCCATTACTCCTCAAACGCAAGTAGTCGAGAAGTTAGCCGAGTTCATAGAGGGGGAAGAACTGAAAGCTACCATGATAAGGGTGGAGTCCGAACATAGCGCTATGGCTGCTTGTATAGGCGCTGCCGCTGCTGGCGCTAGGCCTTTCACTGCTACATCATCTCAAGGGCTACTTTATATGTACGAGATGATTTGGTGGGCTGCTGGCGCTAGGCTACCGATAGTTATGGGTGTAGTAACTAGAGCGATAGCTCCTCCGTGGAGTATATGGTCTGACCACGCCGATATACTCTCCATAAGGGATAGCGGATGGATAATAATTTTCTCTGAGAGCGCTCAAGAGGTACTGGATAACATTATACAGGCTTATAGAATAGCAGAACATAAGGAGGTCTTACTTCCCGTAGCGGTGGGGTGGGATGCTTTTACATCCTCTCATACAGCTGAACCCGTATCACTACCGGAGCAGGAATTAGTGGACTCCTTCCTACCCCCTAGGACCCCTGAACCTTTCGTTCTCGATGTAAATGAGCCCATATCGCACGGGAACTTAACTTATCCAGACGAATATATGGAGTTTAGGTTTCTCATAAATGAAGGCTTAGAAAGGGCGAGGAAGGTAATAAGGGAAGTAGGTAAGGAATATGGGAAGTTAACGGGTAGGGAGTACGGCTTAATCGAGGAATATAAGTGCGGAGATGCCGATGTAATATTGGTAACTTTAGGCTCTATGGCTGGGGATGTTAAAGATGCGGTAGATATACTTAGGAAGGAAGGTTACCATGCAGGGTTAGTGAAGTTAAGGTGTTTAAGGCCTTTTCCTAGGGAAGCCCTCTTAAACGCCTTAAGGGAGGCTAGGGCTGTAGGGATAGTGGAGAGGAGTTTCTCGATGGGGAGGGGAGGTATAATAGCTACTGAAATTAATTCCCTATTAAGGGAGAGCGGAGTAAACGACGTAGTAACGGTAAGCTACATAGCTGGATTAGGAGGTAGGGAAATAGGGGTAAACGACTTCATTAACATATTCAAAAGCCTTTTTAAGAAGATGGAGAGGGGTTCGGGTTTTGAAGTAGTATGGTACGGCTTAAGGGGGTAATCGTATGGGGATGAAAGGGATCTTAAGGGTAGTGCCTAAGGAGGAGTACCTATTACCAGGTAATCCTTCATGCCCTGGCTGTCCAGCTAGCCTAGGTTTAAGGTACCTTCTTAAGGCTTTAGGCGGAAAGGCGATATTGGTCATACCGGCGTCTTGTACATCGATAATTGTAGGCCCCTACCCTTTTTCGTCGTTAAGGGTACCTGTGCTTAACATAGCTTTCGCAGCCGCTGCCTCAACTGCTGCAGGTATTAGCGAAGCCTTAAAGGTTAAAGGAAAAGAGGGCATTCAAGTAGTAGTATGGGCGGGGGATGGGGGTACCGCGGACATAGGACTTCAAGCTCTTTCAGGTGCTGCGGAAAGGAATAGTGATATACTTTACGTTTGTTACGATAACGAAGCGTATATGAACACCGGTATCCAGAGGTCCAGCTTAACTCCTTATGGGGCTTGGACTACTACCACTCCTAAGGGGAAAGTCGAGGAGAAAAAGAACTTACCGATGATAGTAGCAGAACATAAAGTACCTTATGTGGCTACAGCTAGCGTAGGTTACCCGATAGACCTAATACTTAAGGTTAGAAAGGCGATAAAGTACAGAGGGTTTAAGTACATCCATTTACATGCTCCATGTCCTTACGGATGGAGGTTCCCCGCTAACAAGACCGTAGAGGTAGCTAAATTAGCAGTGAAGACCGGTATATGGGTACTTTACGAAATAGAAAATGGTAAATTTAGGCTAACCAGCCTTAGCTCCTCTCTTATAGATCCATCTAAAAGGTTACCTGTAAATAAATACCTAAAGTTACAAGGAAGGTTTAAGCACTTAAGTGAGGAGGACATCTCGAGAATTCAAGAACGTGTAAATACTATGTGGGACGAATTAATGAGGTTAGTAAAGGAGAGCTAAGGAAATCGCGAGTAACGCAATTAAGCTTCTCCTCATCCTCTCCCTCATCACTTGAAGGAGGCGATAAAGCCTTTGCAGTCCTTCCCTCCCTAGTACCCTTACATTAACTTTTACTTCCTCTAAAAAAGTTATAGCACTACTTAAGTTTGCAGAAGCCCCTCTTAAAGCCTCTAATAAGTAATTCTTCAGCTCCGTATAGCTTATATAGCTACCCAAAGGTTCGTACCCTCTCCTAGGCCTAACTCCTACTTCATGTGTATCGGTAGTGATTATCTCCCCATCAGCGAATCCGTACGCTAACAATTCTTCCCTAAGCTTATTCCTAAGTCCTTTAATCATATTGTTAGCATCGAGTACCAATAGGAAGTACTTTCTTTTTTGAATTTCCAGTACTATAGCCCAAATACCCCCCTTACCTATTTCGTTATTGTAACTTATCCTTAAGTGGTAAGAACCCACTCTTAATGTATCGTAATTAGGTGCATTCCTTAACCTCTTCCACGCTTTCGTAACTCCCTCTATGATAGCTTTCCCCATTAGGTTACTTATGGTAGGTGAAGGGCATCCAGGTTCATAACTGTTATGCCCATCGATCATTATTACCTTCACGCCTATTCTCCTCCTACATTCCTCTACTATGGTCCTATCGATATCCTCCATACCTCCATCCTGCCTCGATACTATAACTAAGAGAGCGTTGCCAAGCCTTAACGAGAACAAAGTGATCCCTCCTACAGTTACCCTAATAGGTTCAGTTATGGGGACCTTATTCATTAAGTCCTTAGTCTTAATTGCGTTTATTACGTGAGATAAATACTTAGAAGATACTAAATCTAGCGTATGGTCGCACGGTGTATGTAATGGTAGAACTACGCTATACCCTTTACCCTCTAAGGCCTTCGAAAGGAAATACGGCATATGACTACTGCCTACCCCTTTTAACGGTCCAGGATGTATTTCTGGGGCTATCAAGAGGGTAGGTTCATTATCTCCCTTAAACCCTATCAAAGTTACGTTAACCTCGCGCGTTATCCCCAGGCTTTCGAATACCTCCTCTAGATCTCTACCATCGTCTAATAGGAAGAAATCCATGAGGCCCTTCGTAATTAGATTACCCTCGTTGTATACTGATACCGGCTTTAAGGCATATTCCACTAATACCATTACGGCCGTAAGTAAGAATGAGGATAGCATCACGTAGACTGGCCCATAAGTTATAACCGATGTAAGGGAAACGAAGTAAAGAGGTAATGAAGCCTTTATTGATCTAAAACCGTACGCCCTAATCAAAAGAAAGGTTATAAATGAAATAATTAAGTTCCAACTTAAATATGCCTGATATGAACTTTGGAGCTTAGGTAAATTAAATACATGTAGTAATATTTTATCGATGGTTAATATGGCTAAGGCTAAAATTGTAGATAATAAATAAAAGGCACTAGCTCTCTTTAGGTTTAAAGCTCTCCTTAAGGCTACCTTTAGGGTTAGCAAGTAAGCTAGTACTGTGTAGTGTAATCTTAATTGCTCTACTACGGTTAACTTAAAGATGGGGCCGTACGATATCGTTAAGGGGAGTATTAAGGCTAAAAGGGCTCCGGTCCTAGGTAATTCGAATACGTACCTGGTGTAGTATTTATTGAGCTCTTTACCATCCATCGTTCTACGACCTTAACCTAACTTATCTTATTAACCTTTTCCATGTTACCTATAAATAGGTAAGTTTTTAAGCCGCCCATCGGTACCCTACCTAAGGGGCCTCGATGGAGTTACTTAAATGTCCTTACTGCGGAGGCCGCTCGTTAGAGGTAAGAAGTGTTAATTATAATATACCTCATTTAGGAAAGGCGCTTCTGGTATCGATAAGGTGTGGGCATTGTGGATTCTCTAGGGCTGAAGTAGTACCTTTAGAAGTAAAAGATCCCATAAGGATAATACTCAAAGTATCTTTAAGAGAGGATTATAACGTAAAGATAGTTAAATCTCCGATGGCTAAGCTTAAAGTACCGGAATTAGGGGTGGAGATATCCCCTGGACCCTTAGCTCAGACCTATATTACGAATCTAGAAGGCATCGTTAAGAGGTTAAGGGATATAGGAGAGATTTTCCTTTCGTTAATGGAGGGGGAGAGCGGTAGGTTAAAGGCCTTAGAGGAATATATGAGGAAGGTAAGGAAGCTAGAGGAAGGGGAGCCCTTTACTTTAATAATAGAGGACCCGGTAGGCATTAGTAAGGTACTTGGTGGCGAGGGAAAAGTAAAAGTAGAAAAAATGGATAAATGTTAATGAAGTAGGGGTGAGTGAGTATTGGCTAGGAAGAGTAAAGGGAAGAAGGAAGGTAAGAAAGGGGCTCCTCCTCCACCATCAGGTGCAGGCTTAATTACCTTTTACCAGGAGGATATTAAGGGTATAAAAATTAGGCCTGAATACGTAATAACGGCTGCTATAATGTTAGCCGTTAGCGTGATATTGGCCCACCTTTACTTCGTGCCCCCTTAATCGCATTTATTATCACCTTAAGTGCTTTCTCGACATCCCTCACTTCCTCTACTAAATTACCGGTTACTATAACGTTAGCCCCGGCGGAGGCTAAGGAACCAGCTATCTGTGCTTCCTTAATTCCACCCCCCACTATTATGGGTATATTAATACATTTTCTTACTTCGCTAACTACGTTAGCCGGTATGGGTTTACTGCCCGAACCCCCCTCTAAGTAGAGGAACCTAAATCCTAGTAATTCAGCAGCAATAGCATAAGCTTTTATTAATTCCGCCTTCTCGAAAGGTAATGGTCTCGTTTGGCTTACATAGCTTACGATCCCCCCCTCCCCTAGTATAAGGTAAGCTAAGGGGATAGCTTCTAAACCGTATTTCCTTACTATTATCCCTCCCTTAACCTGGGCTCCTATTAGATGGTAAGTAGAGGAGGAGTTAAGTACCGAAAGGAACCATATAGCGTCGGCGTATCTAGAGATGTTACTTACATCACCAGGGAACAAGATGACCGGTAAACTACAAGCATCCTTAAGGTTTAGTATTAGCGAATCTAGCATGCCCTCTGTAACTCCTAAGCTGCCACCAACCATTATAGCCTTACTACCAACTCTTTCAGCGGCTTTAGCTACCCTTGCAGCACTCTCAGCGTTTAACTTATCTGGATCTATTAGGGTCAAATGTATACATCCCTCCCTCTCTATTTCCTCTCTTAAATATTCCTCTACCTTACCCACTTTACCCACCTGCGTGGTAGTATCTATCTACGAATTTATTGTAATAATCTACCGGTTGTAGTAAAGGAGTTATTTGGAACTCGTAGGAAAGTTGACAATTACCGCATTTCACTATCGCCTTACCCTCCTTCTTTTTTAAAGTAACGCTTACAGCCTTTACCCCGCAACGGGGACAACTAAATACTTTAGGTATAGTTTTCTTGAACCTTCTAACTACCTTCCTGCTTTTCCTCCTCCTACCCAATGAACTCTACCTCCTCTACGAAGAAGTTCCTCAATTTACGGTTTAAGTTAATTACGTACCCCTTCATTAACGTTTTTCTACCCTTCAATTTCTCGATTTCGTACTTAATTACTAACGATAAATCCTCACCTTGCTTAAAAGCCCTTAAGAAATCATTTTCCTCGATGTTACATATTTCCTCTATGAAATCCCATGGCCTCATTAATATTAAATCCCCGTCCTTCATTCGCCAACGTAAATCTACTAAGGCCTTTAACTTAGCTCCTTCATCGTTTACGCATTTGTGGACCGTGGCATTTATGCGCCTTAAACAACCGCTACAGTAAACACCCACCTCTAGGTAGGCATCGCCAAGTATCACCTCTCGGTCTGCCCTTGAGGCCCTTAATCCGCTCTCCCGATTTACCCTTAAGAAAGCCCAAGGTAAAGTCCTGAAAGTTCCTTCATTTAATTCCTCCAATCCCTCTAGCGTTAAAACTTCTTTTAGGTAACTCTTAAGTAATAGGGGCCTCTTAATACGTTCGTTACCTATAAATACCTTTACGGCGCGCCATTCGTCTATGAGGTAAGCCAATAAATCTCGAACCCCGCCGGGCCCTAAATACGCTAAACGACCCTTAATCCTATAACTTGCCCTATCCTCCATTAAGGAGGAAGGTGTAAAAACCTCTCTTTTTCCTACACCTCTTTCGATCAATTTAATAGATGAAAACCTATCTAAGATGTATTCCCTAACCCCCTCTTCCCTCCTTAACTTAACCCCCCCTACTAATACTTCGTCCCCCTCCTTAACCAATTT
>NJEH01000015.1 GCA_002254595.1 Thermofilum sp. ex4484_15 | reverse complement strand
TTCATTTGACTAGCCATAAACCTCCTGAAGATTAGGTCATAAAGCCTGAAGTGGTTCCTAGTCAAGGGCCTAACTAACCTTATTATCCCCTCCCTTATAAGCTCCCTTAACTTCTCGACGTTTAAAGGCCTCGTAGGTCTTATACATTCATGTGCTCCTTCGCTCCTCCACTCCCTCGGTACGTAAATCCCCTCACCGTACTTTTCGAGTAGGTATTCCCTAGCTACGGCTCTCCCGGCTAAGGATACTCTAGTGCTATCGGTCCTATGGTAGGTTATTAAACCCATCTCGAAGAGATCCTGTGCCAACTTCATTACCTCATCGGCCCCTAACTTTAACTCCCTCGTAGCATCCCTTAGCATTTCATCGGTAGTATAAGGAGGGGGAGGATTTAGGGTTACCTCCTTTTCCTCCTTAAGGCTTATCTTACATTTAGATGTTTTAAGTTCCTTAACGAGCTCCTTACCGACCTCCCCTTTAAGGTCCTGTAATTTCAACCTTAAACCATTAGATAAAGTAACGAAGATAACCGATTTCCTACTATTTCTATGTTCTTCGAACCTCCTTATGATCCAGCCTAGTACGGGGGTTTGGACCCTCCCGGCCGACAACCCTCTATTCTCGAATATCTCCCATAATTTCTTACTTAATTCGAACCCTATCCACCTATCCTCTATCCTCCTAACTATTTGGGCCTCTACTAGCTTTTGATCTATATCCCTTAAATTGTTTAGTGCCGAAACTATAGCTCTCTTCGTAACTTCGTGGAACTCTATCCTCTTAATTTCGTAGGTATAAGGAGCTATGCTGACCGCTACGTCCCATCCTATTTTCTCTCCCTCAGTATCCGGATCGGTACCTATTAGCACTAAGTCCATTTCCTCTGCTAAATCCCTTATTACCTTAAGTACGTCTCTACTATCCAATACTTTCCTACCAGTCTCCTTTACGTACTCCTCTATATCTACTTCATCCGTGAACTGCTCTCCTGTCTCCGGGCACTTCTTAATGCTATCGTATATGGGGTAGAAAGCGCTATCGCTCGAAATGACCCCGTGAAAGCCCTCCTTGGTAACTAAATCGAATACGTGTCCTCCGCTGGCTATTATGCTAAGCATGTAATTACCGGTGCTGGTTTCGTATACTACATAGTTACCCATCCTCCTTATAGAGGGCCTACCGAAGAAGTTGGAAATGGTTCTAGCTTTATTCGGCGATTCCACCACCAGTAATGCTGTCTTAACCGGTTCAACCCCTACTTCCTCCAGCTCCCCCTTAAGGATCTTACGTATCCTTTCCCTATCTCTATCTATTTCCTTAATTAATTCCCTTAAGTCTATCTCCCTCCATTCCCTCCACTCTACGTCCTCATTATACCACTTACTCTGCCTCATTAGCCCTCTCTGCAATTTAAGATCGTCTACGATGACTATAGAAGCTCCTCTTGAAATACCCCCTGCGTACATCCTGGAAGTCCTACCGGATGCCTGTAGGTAAGTCATAACGTCCGGTACTAATACGTACATCTGTCCCCCCTCCTCTACCATCGAAATATATTCTAGGGCTTTAATCCTCTCCCTTACATCCTCCCTACTTAGTAAGTCCTCTAAAAAGCTCCTAACTTCAAGTACTAATTTCTTTAACCTGCTTAATAAACCGCTTACTTCTATTCCTTCCTTTAAAGCTTCCATTAATTTAGAGAACTTCGTCCTATCTAAGGAGAAGATATTCCTCCTAAGCAACGCTATATATCTTTCGCACCTATCCCCTAATTCCCCACTTAATGCATCCCTTAATGTCGTTAGTAGCTGTAGCATCCTTACGGGATGGGGTTCCTCCAACCTTAAGGAGAACTTGAACCTAGGTACCCCTACGAAGACCGCGTACCTTATTATCTCAGGTAGGTCTATCCCTCTTACGAGTAACCCATAGTATATAGCTACGCCTATAAGTAGATCCAAATCCCCCTTAATGAATTCGTTAAGGGCGCTTTTATCCTCGGAAGTAACTAAGCCTACCTTTAACCCCTTAGACCTTAAGTAACTTAATAACTTTTCAGCGTAGCTTACTCCTTTATCGGTGGGTACGAATATCAATCCTCCCTTACCCATAGCCTTGATTATCTTAACTAAAGCTTCCTCTATCGATTCCCCTTTCGGTAAATAGTAAATGTCCGCTACGTTCCTTAAGAACTCAGCTCTGGAACCTACTTCGAAGCCTAATAATTCCCTAAATAACTTGACCCTATCCCCTCTTACCCTACCAGTAGCCGTAGAGACTATTAGTACTCCCCTCTTATCCTTTAAATAATTAGAAATCCTTGACCTTAATTCCTCTATTTGCCTTCTCCAATCCTCGGGTATATCCATCTTCCTAGCAAGTCTAGAAGCTATACCCCTCTTTAAATAAATTAAATTTAGGGCATCCTTTATGGCGGTTTCCTTAAAGCCCAACAACATTAATACTCTATCTATGTTCTTAGAGGACTTAAGTAAGGCATCTACATCATCTACGAATACAAAATCGAAAACCCTACCCTTTAACTTATCGAAGGATCTCGCTAAAAATTGCGAGGTAGTTATGAGTATGTCGTAATCACCTTTCTCTAGCTTTTCCGCGAATTCCTTCTTATAATTATTATTTAACCTACCGTGATAAAGGAGAACTTTAGCATCAATACCGGCCCTCTTCTTAAATTCCTCTATTTTCTCCGCGGCCTGTAAGAGGAGTAGAGTAGTAGGTAATACTATGTAACTCTTCCTACCCTTAGTAGCTAAGAATAACGAAGCTAGTAGTCCGAAAACGGTCTTACCTACTCCAGTAGGGGCTAGGATAGCGAAGCTCTTCCCCTTGAGTAACCTCTTAGCCCAGGTCCTCTGGGCGCTCCACATTTTACTATTTAAAGCTTTTTTGAAGAGCTCCTCGAACTCCTCTAAGTACTCCTCTAACTCTAAAACCTCCTTGTAGCCCCTTAAGTTACCCCTCTTCTCCAATAACTTAGCTATTAACCTCCTGTACTCCTTACTGCCGTATTTAGAGGCTAGTTCTTTTAATTCGGCCTCGCCTAAAGGAAGGCATTTTTCGCATGGTAATTTAAGTAGTAACCTTTCATCCGAAATTTCCCCGCCGCAATTGGGACACATGGATTTAAAGAAAGCGTGCCTTCTAGGCTCTAAGACCATTAATCTCATCCTTTAATAGTATTCGTTAAGTTAACTATGTTACCGGTATAAAAAGTTCTCCATGCCTTCATTAAGGTATCGTTCCCTAGTAGCTAGAAATTTATATACTTCCAAGGGTGATAGAATATTCTTCGTGAGACTATGGTTAGGATGCCCGCTAGAATAATAACTTGGGATAAGGTAGTTAAATTATGTAAGGAATTAGCCCGTAAAGTTAAGGAGAGCGGATACGAACCCGATGTAGTAGTAGCTATAGCTAGAGGGGGCTTCGTTCCCGCTAGGTTGCTATGCGATTATTTAAGTATAACGGATTTGCTTAGCATAAAAGTTGAGCATTGGGTGGAGACGGGTAAGCATGCCGAGGAAGCTGTACTAAAATATCCTTTTAATTACGATTTAGATGGGAGGAAAGTACTAATAGTGGATGACATATGCGATACAGGGGATAGTGTAATAATAGCTAAAAGGGAAGTGAAGAAGAGGAAGCCTAAGGAAGTGAAAGTAGCGGTTATGCAATGGATATCCACGGTAGCTAAGGTAAAACCGGATTACTACGCTGAGGAAATTAAGGAATGGGAATGGCAACTTTACCCTTGGTGTGATTATGAAGATAAAATGAACTTAATAAGGAGGATATTAAAGGAGGAGGGGAGGCCGTTAAGCTTAGGGGAAATAGCCCACAAATTTGAGGAGTACTACGGAGTTAGATACTCTGAGAGGGAGTTAGAGGAGGTATTGCCGTTAATGTTAGAGAGGGGGGTTATAAATAAGTTAAGTGAAGCCGGTAAGGAGGTTTACGCCCTTAAATCTCAACCGTTAACTTCGGGAAAACGTTAAGGATTTATATAATATCTTTCGTTAGAATAGGAGGGGGATCGTTTGAGTAAAGAGATGACTTTAGATAGCTTCTTAACTAGCTTTAAGGGAGGAGAGCGGGATAAGAAAGCCGAGAGGAGGGAAGTAGAAGTAGGGGTAGAGGAGGAGGTACGTTCCTTCATTACCTCTAGAGGTAGAGTGCCTAAGAGCGATCTATATGCTTACGCTAAGAGGAGGGGGATTAAGCCAGTAGACCTCTATAAGGCTTTAAAAACCTTAGAGGATAAGGGGGTAATAAGGAAGGCCTTTGATGGGGAATTAAAGGAATTAATTTACATAGTTAAATAAATTGGTAGCCCGGCGGGGATTCGAACCCCGGATCAGCGGGTCCAGAGCCCGCCATGCTTGACCGCTACACCACCGGGCTAATGCACTTTAATATTTATGGGTAAAGGCTATAAAGTTTACTCGGGTACGTTAACTTGGAGTTCTTAAGGGAGTACTTATTTAAAGAGTTACTTATCAAAGGGAACTTAAATTTAAAGGAATTAAGCGAGGTACTTAATTTAAATGAGAAACGTTTAAGGGATGTTATAAGACCTTACAGTAATTTCTTTGAGGTAAGGGGGAGCGAAGTAAGGATAAAGGATGCTGTAAATTTAATCCTAGCCCTTTGGAAAGAAGGTTTCAGGATGGACGAATTACTTAGGTATTCCAACTGGAGATACTTTGAAGAGCTATGTTGTAGGCTCTTTTCCGAGGCGTCCTTTCACGCTTTAAGGGGGTTACACTTCTCTTATGAGGGTAAACGGTATGAAGTAGATGTAGTAGCCCTTAGGGATCCTTACGTTATCGTAATTGATTGCAAGAGATGGAGACGCGCTATGAGAAGTAGGGTTGAGGTGTTCGCAAATAGGCATTTAGAGAGATGTAAGGCATTAGCTAAAGAACTATGGCATCTTAAACGGTTAAATGCCTTAATAGGTAAGTGGAGAACGGCTAAAATAGTGCCGATTTTATTAACGCTACTTGAAGAGAGTGTAAAATTAGTGAATGGAGTAGCAATAGTGCCGCTATTTAAGCTTAGGGGCTTCATTAAGGAGTTACCTTACCTCCTAGAGGATTTAACGGTATTCGAATCTAGTAGGAGGGAGGGTAAGTTAGCTTAATTTAAATAACTTCCTAAGCCGTTCTACCCCTCCTATTTCCTTAATGTACTCCGCTACCCTAGGATGTACTAACTCCTCCCACGCCCCTCCTTCCGCTATTAGCCTCCTAATCCTAGTAGCTTCGTAAATTTCCCTCTTGAAGAACGGTATTCCCTTTACTTCTACGCCCGATTCCCTCAATAGTAAAGCAGATAGGGGGTCGTTAGTATAAGCCCTCGTAAAGGTAGGTAAGAAGGACTTAAGTAACGACGTCCAAAGGGAATGGATACCGTTAGTATCCGGTACCCCTACTATTATACATCTATCGGTTAATTCTTCATCCTTTAACACCCTCCAAATCATTTCAACCCTTTCCCCTAAAGTGAAAGGATTGTACGGGCTATGCGAATATTGGGCACTGCCTATCGCTATTATTACTTCTTCCTCTCTATCGAGTATCCATTTTAAGGCGTGTAAATGGCCTAGGTGGAAGGGTTGGAACCTACCTATATATAAACCGCGTCCCGCCATAGGGTTACTACCTTACTTACCGGTAGTGCCCTTCTTCAATTTCCTTAACTCCTCTCGGATCCATTCTATTTTCCCTAGGAAAGGCTGTCTCATAGTTAAGGCTACCCTAAGCCCCCTAGATCTTTGCGAGCTCATACTAATGGAAACTATCCTAGCCCTAACTATATCTCCCTTCCTAAGTACTCTTTTACTCTTTAACCCTACTACTGTAGCTTGTTTCTTATCGTAAGTAAAGTAATCGTCCTGTATCTGTGATTTATGGATGAAACCGTCTATAGGTCCTATCCTTACGAAGACCCCGATATCCTCTACTATCATTACTTCTCCTTCCACTAATTCGTGCAATAAGGGGATATAAACTAGGGCATCGAATTCAACTTCGTGATGTAAGGAGGGATCCCTAGGGTATATCCTCCCTATTTCCGATACTTTTACGTTGAGGATACTAACTATTAACCCTACCTCCGGTATAAGTAAGCCCTCGTATTTAGACTTTAATAATTCTACGGCTACCTCCTTTAACGGTTTACCGAATTCTGAAGGGGGTATTCTTATGGTATCCTTCATACCTACTAATTTAAACATCCCCTCCACCACGGGCAGGGTTTTAAATCGAAGAAGTAATATAAGGTTTATGTATATTTCGGAGGTCCCTTAAGCCCTTAACGGAGAGCTTAGGTATCCCAATAGGTTTATTAGGCTCAGTTAGCGTAAACTTAAAGAAACGCTCTAAACCCTTCACGGTTGGGGATAGGGTTGAAGTTAAAGTTAGATTGTATACCGTGTCTAATTAAACAAGCGTTAAGGGCAGCTAGGTTAGCAGGAGCTAGCGAAGAAATGCAAGCGAGGATAGTTAAGGAGGCTATGGAAGTTTTACTAGATGAGCCTTGGAACGTTACCCCTCCGGAATTAGCTCATGTGGTTTATAAGTTGGTGAGGAAAATTACTAAAGTAAACGATCCCTTCAAGGAAGTTAAAAGAAGGAGTAACGAGAGGGCTTTAAGGTTATATCCTAAGGCGAGGGAGTTAGTTAGTAGTAGTAAGGAGCCCTTATTAACTGCGGTAAAGCTATCAATAGCAGGTAACATAATAGATTTCGGGGCTTTAGAGGACGTAAGTGAAGATATAGAGGCTAGAGTGCTGGAAATAATCGATAGGGACCTTACTTTAAATGATTACCTTACTTTAAAGCGTAAGGTAATGAGTTCCTCTTCCTTACTCTTCTTCGCTGATAATTCAGGGGAAATAGTATTTGATAAACTTTTGATAGAGATCATGGAGGAAACGAGAGGTAAGCCCTTTGATAGGATAACTATAGTAGTTAAGGGAGGACCTATAATAAACGATGCAACCCCGGACGATGTAGAGTATGTAAGTTTAACTCGGTTAGAGAATTTAGAGGTTAGGACGGTATCTAACGGAGATCCTGGCTCAGGGCCGGAGAGAAGTAGCCCTGAGGTAATGGGATGGATTAGGTCCCATGATGTAGTAATAGCTAAAGGGCAGGGTAACTACGAATGCTTAAGCGAAGTTGAAGGGATTTTCTTCCTATTGCTAGCTAAGTGTCCAGTTATAGCTAAGGACTTAGGTGTAAGCGTAGGTAGTTTAGTGCTTAAGTATAACGTACGTAGGAGGTAAAATTGGGGATATTAGGGATCTGGACAACTTATAAATATTTACTTCTATAATATCGACTATGGCAGGAGAACTGAATTTAGAAAAAGTACGTAAGGTATTAGATGATGTATTCGACTTAGAACTTAATGTAGCTGAAATATACTTAGTTATAGATTCCTTATCTAGGGTACTCATAAATAGCGTAAGGGAGGAAGATAGGGTTAAGGTGTTAAAAGCCCTTTTAACTACTACCATATTAGGTTACTTCAAGGCCCAAGGTAGGGAGGATATAGCTCCCTCGAAAGCGGGAGAGGCGGTAGATGAATTACTAAGGACCATCGCTAGTTGGTAATGGGATAATCGAATCTTAAGTTTAATAGCGGTTATAACGTATAAAAATATAAACCAGTTACTTTTAAAGGTAAACGATGAGGGAGTTTGGCTACCTCCTGATAGGTGATGATCTCGGCCTTAACCGAATACAGTAGTTGATAAGTTGGCGTGAAGTTACTTATTTCCATTAACTTAAGGTTACTAAACTACGGCTTGTAGAGCTTTAAAGTAAGCATTAAATATTCCATGTTATAGAAGCGTAATATGGTAAAGTTATTCGGCAAGGAATATAGTAAAAGGGAGCTTCTAAGGAGGATAGGGGATCTATCCCAAGTGGGAGGGGTTAGGTTAATAGAACTAGCGGACGGCAAGGAGAGAGGCGTTAGAGCTGCCGAATTCAGGACGGGTACCGGTTTTAATTTTACCGTATTAATAGATAGGGGGTTAGATATAGCTTGGGCTGAGTATAAAGGCTTAAGTTTATGCTGGCACTCCCCTACTGGGAAGGTAGCACCTCAATATTTCGAGCCCGAAGGGTATGGATGGCTTAGGTCCTTTTACGGAGGATTAGTGGTAACTTGTGGCTTAACTTATATGGGAGCTCCTGGGGACGATCCAGAGTACCCGATTAAAACATCAGGGGCCCCTTGCGCTGAACCAAATAAAGTGCACTTAGGCCTCCATGGCAGGATATCCAATACGCCTGCTATGAACGTGTGGGTTGACGGTAAGTGGGATGGAGACGAGTATACGATGTGGGTTCAAGGTAAGGTAAGGGAAGCTACTGTCTTCGGGGAATGCTTAGAACTAGAGAGGCGCATCGAAGCTAAATTGGGTGAAAGGAAATTAGTAATTAAGGACGTAGTAACCAATATAGGTTGGATACCATCCCCGCTCATGTTACTCTACCATGTTAATTTAGGTTTTCCTTTAGTAGATGAAGGAGCTAAGTTGCTGGTTAACGCTAAATCCGTAACTCCTAGAGATGAAGAGGCTAGGAAGGGGATAAAGGAGTATACGACCTTCACCGGGCCTAAGGAAGGCTTTAAGGAACAAGTTTTCTTAATAGATGTACGACCGGATAGCTTCGGGTATTGTAACGTAGCCTTAGTAAACGAGGAATTAAGCCTAGGTGTTTACTTAAAGTACAGGAAATCCGAACTTCCCTACCTAACGGAGTGGAGGATGTTAGGGGAAGGCGTTTATGTAGTAGGTATAGAGCCGGGTAATGCTTTCGTTAAAGGGAGGGCTAAGGAAAGGGAAGAAGGTAGGTTGCAAATCATAGGGCCTCGGGAATCGAAGAACTTTACCTTAGAGATAGGGGTTCTTGAAGGTAAGGAGGAAATAAGATCGTTTAAGGAGAAAATTGAGGGCTAATGGGATGCAGATAATATTAAGCGAGCTAATAAGGAATTGCAATAGGTGTAAGGTAATAGATAAACCCTTCATAATTTACGAAGTTTACGAGAAATGGCTCCCTAGTAAGGTTAGGTTACTCATAATAGGTGAGTCCCCTCCCCCATCTAAGAAAACTTCGTTCTTCTATAATTTAAGCGAATTCGATAGGCTTAGGCTATCGTTTAAGTACATCCTAGGGAATAAGTCATGGAAGGATGAACATTTATTAAGTGCATTGAAGAATAGTGGGGTTTTCGTAACTAGCGCCGTGAAATGTAGGCCCCCATCTAGGGAAGCTATCCCCATCATGAGGTATAACTGCGTGGACGTACTTGAAGAGGAAGTAAAAGTACTCAATCCTAAAACCATACTGGCTATGGGTAAATGCGCTGCTAAGTCCATTTCTGAAATATATGAACTTAACGAACCCAAGACGTTAAAAACAGTTACCGAATTTAAATTAGGAGAATTAAGATTAATATTTTCACCTCATTTTAATTACGTGTTTAGGTTTAGGAGGGATTTAGCTACGTTACTTAAGAGGTACGTGATTTAAACCTTTAACCACCCCTCATTAGGTACGGACTCCCCTACAGCTATCTTTAAAGCGGAACTGGTAATCATAAACTTAGCTTTAACATAATCTACTTTAACCCCGTCTAACGGTATGTAGTAAGTTATAGCGTCCTTTAGGACTACCCCTGAGCCCCTACTAATTACCCTACCCTCCTCATCAGCTATAAAGGGCGTCGTGAACCAATTCAGTAATCCCCTGCCCCTATAGAGGGTGTAAGTAAGGCCTCCTAAGTAGTAATCGGGCAACCCATCCCCATCCCCATCTATTGATAATGAACCGGTAGGTAGAGTTATGGAGAGGAAATAATCTTCGGACATAGGAGGATTTAATGGTGAAGGTAATATGTTGTAGAAACTTACCCTTACCGATAAGTAACCTTCAACCTCCTTAACTTCTATAGACTTAAGGTCTATTCCTGCAATCACGTCCCTAGGATCCCTTACTACCTTACAACCGGTCCCTATAGCTAGCCATTGTACTGAAGATCCTTTATACCTATCCTCGAAGAAGAATAAAGCCTTAACTTTAAACCTACCTCTTAGAACGTAGGAAGGTAATTTAAGTGAAATAACGGAGCCTCTTAATATTACCTTCCCTGAACGAAGTTCTTTAAAACTATTTCCCTTCCAAGCTAGTAATTCCATGCCTATTTCATCGGCTACGATGTAGTAATCCACACCTCTAACATAGGGCCATACTTCCTTAACAGTACCTCCACCGGGTTTAGAGTCTATGAAGATCCATAACTTAAACTTTAGGGGATAAGGTGGAGGGGCGTAAAAAGTTAAATTTATGAAGCCTAAACTCCCGCGGTAACTCACTTTGATATTACTTAAATCCACCCAGCCTGGTAATAAGGGCTTATCCCTAGGATCTTTAAATATGTAAACGTTATGAGCACAGCATACATTAGTTACGGTTAAGATTATCGTTAATATAGTTAGCAATTTACTAAATTTCAAAGTTCACCCATCCCCCTAAGAAGTAATTATTGGGGAAGTAATCCCTCAATACAGCCCACGATCCTCCAGCTATTATAAGCTTTGCGTTCTTAGAGAGGTTTAACCCCCTTAAAGCGATCTCGTATATTAAATTATTCCCTACTAAACTACCAGGTATCGTACGTTCAAATACCCAATTACTTCCATTCCACCTATCGAGTTCTCCATTTATGGAAAGTTCGAGGAAGGGCCTCTTAGCGTACATCCTCTTAAGAGTCAAAGCGTACTCCGCTCCCCTAAATCCAGTTTTAGGATTGCCGTCGCCGTCTATCATTATAGTAAGCCCGGCTAGGGCATCGAAACTGCTTCCGTTTAACTTAGGTAAAGGAGTGGATCTATATGTAAGGCTTATCCATAATACGTCCCCCTTAAGCTTACCGCTTATCCTCATTAGGTCAAGCCAGCCCGGTAATTGATCTACACCATCGTTTAATAAAGTTACGTAATTTGTCTTAAGAGAGTTTAAGCCTATTACTACCGGCATGAAGGGATCGGAGACGGTTATCGTTACCCATAGCTTAAGCCTCGGCTTAATTAATTTAAGGGTCGGGGGAAGAACTATATCTATAACGTTACCGCTAAAGGAAGTGCTTAAGTTAGCTAAGGCTAAGAACTTCTCCCCCTTCCACCTAAAGGACTTAGCTCCTCCCTTAACGAATAACGCTAAGTAATCGGCTCCCTTTTCGAAGGGCCACGTACAGCCGGTAGAGACGTTCGAATCGGAATCTATGTAAAGCCTACCACTTAAACTACTAGTCCCCGGTATATAGCCATACATAATTATCGATATTTCGTTCCTTCTTAACCTTACGCTCTTTACGTCGGCGTAATCAGGGCCATTTAATAGATCCCGTTCGTCCGCTAGGGAGACGTTACAAATTAGTAAGGAAGCTAATAAGACGGCCAACGCTAAATAGACTAACCTATTCATTAAGCTTACCTCTCATAATTTAAAATCGGGAAAAAACGGAAATTACCTTTTCCCCCGCTTAAGGTACTGGCGCTGAGGGGTGTATGCGCTGGAGGCGCTTCTGCCTCCCTAAGGGGGTTAAGGGCCTCGCGTAGTACTGGAATACTATGGTCTTGGTCACCTGCCAGCTCCCCCACTCGGTCTCCTTGTGGAAGAATACGTCGTCCGGCCTGGCCGGGTTCCAGTACCAGATGGCGCCTATGGCCAGCCTTCCGGAACCGCTAAGCGAAAGCTGGTACATGCTCTTGGTCGAGGGCCAGTACTCGGTACTTACTACGCCCTTAGCGCTTAGGACGGCCTCGACCGTCCTAGAGCCTCCCGTAAGCTCCATGCGGCTAGCGGCGTTGGTA
>NJEH01000014.1 GCA_002254595.1 Thermofilum sp. ex4484_15 | reverse complement strand
ACGCATCCTATTTAGCGCCTCAAGCCTATTCTTACCCCACGTTACTAACTTAGCTATTAACGGATCGTAATAAGGTGGCATCTCGTAACCGGGGTAAACTCCGCTATCTACCCTAACCCAAGGACCTCCTGGAGGGATATAATGGCTTATTACGCCGGGACAGGGTTTAAAGTTATCGAACGGATCCTCGGCGTACACTCTAACCTCGAAGGCATGACCTACCTTACTTACCTTACCTAAATTTAAGCCCTCCCCCGAAGCTATCTTTACTTGTTCCTTTACTATATCTACTCCCGTTATGGCTTCGGTAACGGGATGCTCCACCTGTATCCTAGCGTTTAACTCCATGAAGTAAAAATCCCCGGTAGTAGGTACGTATATGAACTCTACCGTGCCTACATTTACGTATTTTACTAACTTAGCTACCCTTACCCCTAATCTAAGCAGTTCCTCCCTCCCTTCATCGTTTAAAGCAGGTGAAGGGGCTTCCTCCACAACCTTCTGAAACCTTCTTTGTAAGGTACATTCCCTCTCGTAGAGGTGAATGACGTTACCGTTGTGATCGGCTAAGATCTGTACTTCTAAGTGCCTCGCTTGAGGGAAGAACTTTTCAATGTACAGTTCCCCCGCTCCAAATGCCCCTTCAGAGATTTTACTTAAACTATCGAAATAATCCCTTAGCTCTCTCTCATTTAAACATACCTTCATACCTATCCCCCCTCCCCCGAAGACCGGTTTTAGAATTATCGGGTATCCTAGCTTCTCGGCCTCTTTAAGAGCTTCATCTACATTCCTTAAGGGATCCAAGGGGCCGGGGATTACAGGTATACCCTTCTCGTAAAGATGTTTCTTAGCCCTTACCTTATTGCTTACGAATTCGTGGATTCTAACGGGAGGTCCTATAAAGGTTAATCCTTCTTCCTCACACCTTTTAACGAAGTAAGGATTTTGAGAGAGGAAACCGTAACCTGGATAGATAGCTTCCGCCCCGCACTTCTTAGCTACCCTTATAACGTTATCGATATTAAGATAGCTATCTTCAGGCCTAGGCCCTCCGACTAAATAGGCCTCATCGGCTAAGTACCTATGTAGAGCCCCCTTATCAGCCTCAGAATAGATAGCTACCGTACGTATCCCTAATTCCTTTAAACTCCTAATGGCCCTTACCGCTATTTCCCCTCTATTGGCTATTAATACCTTACCGAAGTACTTAGGCATAGCTATCCCTACCTTAGGGGAAATTAATCGTTAGGGAAATTAATAAAGATTGGTGAAAGTACTTATCGCGTTACCGAACTCCTTTAGTGAATAAGCATTATGAACCTAGGAGCTTTTATGGGGGAGTTCGTAAATTGGGAAATGCCTATATCTTACGAGAGCATAACCGAGGAGCACATAGCGGTAAGGGAGGGAAGTATTACTGGATTACGCAGTAGCTAAAAGGATTATAGGTAGGAGAGAGAGAACCATGATAGGGCCTACGGCTTTCCTAAATAATAAGGGTTGTTTTAAGGACGATATAATGGTTTATAAAGTAAGTCCTACTAAGTACTTCGTAGTAGGTAATGCCGTCAATAAGGAGAGGGATTACGAATAGTTATCAATGCTTTTCAGAAAAGGAAGGATTAGATACCTCTATAGAGGACATAACGGAAGAAAGCACTATGATAGCAGTTTAAGGACCTAAATCTTTAGAGTTAGTCCGTAAGCGCATAGGATTGAATTTAACATTACTTAAACCGCTTACCTTCCTTAAGGATGTTAAAGTAGGTAGCGTTAAGGTAAATATAGTAAGTAAGAGCGGGTGGACAGGCGAGCTCGGAGCGGAGTTCATAGGCGATATCGAAAGCCTAAGCAAAGTATGGGATTTACTAGTAAGTGAAGGGGCTAAGCCATGTGGGTTAGGTTCTAGGGACTCGCTAAGGATGGAAATGGGGTATTGTCTTTACGGTTATGAAATAGATGAGGATATTAACTCTATAGAGGCTGGGTATAAGGTGTACAGCTTTAAGAAGTTAGAGTATATAAGGAGAGAGGACGTTTGGAGGAGTTACATAAGAGGGGTAAGCAGGGTTAAGATGGGGTTAATTCTCAAAGAAAGGGACCTATACCTAGGAGCGGAGCTAAATTATGTGCCTGGAGGTAATGAAGTAGGTTACGTAACAAGTGGAAGTTATTCGCCTATACTTAGAGTAGCTATAGCTCAGGCCTACGTTTCGGTAAGTCACGCTCTTCCTGGACTAGATTTGGAGGTAAAGGTTAGGGGTAAAAGGTATAGATGCTCGTTAATGGATTTCCCTTTCGTCCACAAATAGTCATTAGCACCTCTTTATTAAATCGTACACGTCCTTTACCTCCCTAACTATAGCTTTAAGATATTCAACTATGCTCAGGTAGGACGCCTCCCTAGACTTAATTAGCTCCCTTAGCTCCTTCAAGATCTTAGAGGTTAATTCTTCTACTTCGCCTATATCTAAGGGCTCGTTATTAACGAAGGACTTAATTAGCCTCTTCTGAAAGGAAGCTATTTCACTAGCGTGATAGTAAAGCTGCTCATAAGCCGTTTTAGTGGCTTTAAGTCCTCTCTCTACCTCCCTAGCTATCGCCTCCCCTCTATCCCCTATCTCCTCTAAGGACTTAGCTACTAACCTGCAATCTAATAGCCTTAATAACTCCTCCCTGCTCTTAAACTCCTCTCTAAACGACTTCCTAATCAGCCTTACCGCGAAGAAGTACAACCTATCTACTTTATCATCCCTTTCTATTACGGAGGAGGCTAATTCCCTTCCCTCCCTTAAAGATTTAATAGCATCTAAGTACATGGATCTCGATAAGTAATCTAGCCTCCTTATAATAGAATAAACGTTATAATCACCGCCTGTAAAACACTGCAATAGTACTCTCTTATAGTCCTCCTCTACTACCTCTAACCCTATTAGTAACCGTAGCGCCTTCTCTATAGCCTTAGATACGTACTCCCTCCTCCCCTTAATGGTTAACTCTATTTCATCGTAACCGTTAAGGTAAGCTGATATTATCCTCTTCTCTAAGTATTCGTCGCTTATCAAAGTAACTCTCTCCTTCCCCTTCTCCTTAAACCTTATTAACGGGTACAGCCTCGCATCACTACCCCTGTATTCTACCGCTATGAGGGAGCCTACCGTAAGCCCCCAATCGTTAACTAGTTCCTTAGGCAAGGAGACATAATAAGAATTACCTACCCTTACAACCTTCCTAGGTTTCACGTCTGAGTTTAAACAATTTAACAATATAAAAATTATGTTCAAAAGGTATTCCATTACCTTAACTTCGTTCCGAAAGTTCATGGACTATTAACTTAAATAAGTACTTAAAATTCAAAATAATGGGTATCAAATGAGAAGGTAAAGTCCCTTAGCAAGTAATTACCAGGAAACCTTAAGGGGTATCCGAAGGAGAGTATAGCTAACCGTCATATCTAGTTTACTTTTAACTCCCTAAATTTAGCGCTCTTAATTTACCCTCTATACCGCTCCAAGCGAATTCCACTGCCATAGCCGCTAGGAATATAGCCATTACCCTAGCTATTATATTGGTACCTACCCTACCTAGCACTTTCATTATGGTCTCGGAGTATATATGAGAAAGGCGTACTATTATGTAAATTATAATTATAGTAGAAGTAACTATTAACGTAGCCAATAAATCCCTAACCTCGGACGTTAAAGCTATTACTGCAGCTATAGCGCCCGGGCCGGTATAAAGAGGTAAAGCTATAGGGAATACCGCTAAGCTCTCACTACTACCCCCACTTAATGAACTTAAGTACCTTTCCCTACCCGAACGACCGAATAGTATATCTAAGGAGACTATAAATAACAATATGCCGCCAGCTATTTTAATACTATCTACTGTTACGTGGAAGTAATTTAAGAAGGAGGGGCCTGTGAAAGCTATCAGTACTAATATAGAGGAGGCTATTAAACAAGCCCTCTTAGAGACCGCTTCCCTCTCTACTTCGCTTAAGTGTTGGGTAAAGGCCAGATAAAGCGGGATATTACCTATCGGATCTATTATAATGAAGAGGTAGAGGAAGGACTTTAAGAAGAACTCCAAGTAATTCACTTACGCCTTTCCCCCCTACCTACGCTTACTTCCCTATACCTGAAGTAAGTAGGCGCTAACGCGCTTAACTTATTGGCTTTCACTAATCTAACCTACTTACGCTAGTATTATGAGGGGAGGATTTAACGGATTTGGGATTACTATAGGCTAGTCCAGATATTTCCATTGATGCCTTTAGGTAATTATCTATATTCTCCTTAGTTTCTGTTTCAGTAAATTCGAACATTAACGCCTCCTCGACTATAGGGGGGAAGTAGATTGTAGGAGCGTAAGGTCCCTTATCCAGTAGGTACTTAGCTACGTCCTCCGCTGTAAGGCCTGTTTCCTCTTTTAACTTCTTAACGGAAATTACTATTTCATGTTTCCTAGGTAAGTTAGTACCATAGGGTGCTTCGAATCCCCTTATCCTTTTAACTTTGGCTAAAAAGTAGTTAGTATTTAGTGCCGCTATTTCCGCTACCCTCCTTAAACCTCGATATCCTAAGGAAAGCAAATAGATATAGGCCTTAAGTAACGGAATTACATTACCGTAAAAAGTCCTTACCCTACCTATGCTCTTAGGCACTTTATAATTCAAGTTATATAATTTCTTATTGCTATCGTACTCTATTACCGGAGTGGGTAGGAAATCGACAAGTTCCTTAGAAACGCATAGAGCACAAGCTCCCGGATCTCCTCCTCCATGGGGCGCTAAGAGGGTCTTATAGATGTTAAGATGTACTATATCAAATCCCATATCGCCGGGCCTAGCTATCCCCAGGATGCCGTTTAAGTTAGCTCCATCATAATACATTATCTCTCCAACTTCATGTATTATCTTAGCTATTTTTCGTATTTTACTTTCGAAGATCCCTAAAGTATTGGGATTAATTAGCATCATTCCCGCGGTTCTAGGCGAAATAGCCGCCTTTAAAGCTTTTAAGTCCACCCGCCCTTCCTCATCTGTAGGTATCCTTATTACCTTGAATCCCGCCATGGATGCGCTAGCGAAATTAGTACCATGAGCTGAAACCGATATTATCATCTCATCCCTCCAGCCCTCCCCTCTATCCCTATGAAGGGCCCTTATGATTAGGGCTCCAGTAAGTTCTCCATGAGCCCCGGCAGCCGGTTGAAAAGTTACTTTATTAAGTCCCACTATCTTGCAGAGCCATCTTCCTAGTTCGTAAAGCATTTTAAGTACACCCTGTACGAGCTTAGGGTCCTTTAGCGGATGTAAACCGGTAATTCTCCTATCCCAAGCTAACTCCTCAATTAGCTTAGGGTTATACTTCATCGTACAGGAGCCTAAAGGTTGGGGTCCTAGATCTACCCCATAGTTCATCTGGGATAACCTAACGAAGTGCCTTACTACCTCGACCTCCGATAATTCTGGGATTTCAGGAGGCCTATCTCTAAGTATGTGGTTAAGTATCGTAAGAAGTAACTTTCCTACTTCGCGTTTGGCTTCCTCTTCTATCTCTGGTAACTTGAAACCAGTCCTGCCTTCATGACCTAGTTCGAAAAGCGGGGGCTCGTTCCATTTTGCTTGTTTAAAATCGCCCACTTTTTATTACCCCCTTTAAGCACTTAACGAGGTAATCTATGTCGCGTTTCCTATGTACTTCAGTAATGCAATAAAGCGCTACTTCACCTAACTCTGGGAACTCCTCCCTCAAAGGCTTACCCCCTAAATCCCCCTCGATATAAGCTTTTCATTTATTTCATCAACGCTTAAACCAGTTCCACTAAACGATACCGTAAACTCCTTAAAATGTGGCGCCTTAACTCTGCTTACAGCGCTTAACTTCTTCATAGCGTAGTGCGAATAGTATAATATAACTTCTCCTAACTCCCTTAACCTTTTAGGACCCAATAACGCTAAGTAGACGGCGGCCGCTAAAGCAGCAAGGCTTTCGTTAGTACATATATTAGAAGTAGTCCTTTCCCTCCTTATATGTTGCTCTCTAGTTTGAAGTACCATGGTATAACCTACCCCTTTACCGTCTAATGTATAGCTCCGAAGATCCTTCTGGCATTTGCCTTATTAACTTCTCATCCCACTTAACTCCTAGGATACCTAGCAAGGGACCGCTGAAGTTAAGGCCTAAACCTAAAGGTTGTCCTTCGCCTATTACGATATCGGCTCCGTAATCGCTAGGAGGTTTAAGTATCCCTAAGCTTATTGGATCTACCCCTACTATAGCTAGGGCGGCTTTTTCATGGGCTAGTTCTACTATTTTAGGTGCGTTAACCTCTATATAAAGCCTAAATAAGAGGGGTTCTCGAAATATACCGCAGCTACCTTATTGCTTAAAGCCGCTTTTAAACTTTCTAGATCCATAAACCCTCTCTCTTTATCGTATGCTACTTCCCTTACTTTAACACCTTTAGGTGAGGTAAGCGTCCTTATTACTTCCTTGTACTCCGGGTTCATGGTACATGGTACCAGAATTTCCTTCCTCTTAGTAACTCTAACGGCCATTAGTATGGCCTCCGCTAAAGCCGTAGAACCATCATAAAGTGATGTATTAACTACATCCATACCTGTTAAAGCTACTATCATACCTTGGTATTCGAAAAGCGCTTGACATAGGCCTTGTGAAGCCTCAGGTTGGTAAGGAGTATAACTAGTGTAGAGCTTACCTCTCCTTACTATGTATTTAGTTACCGAGGGTACGTAATGTGGCCAACAACCAGCTCCCAGGAGAATTAGTATATCCCCTACCCCTTTATTCTTCCTTAGCAGGGATTCCACTTCCTCCCTAATCTCTATCTCGGAGCGTGGTTTACCCTTACCTACCTTCATTTCCCCGCCGAACTTAACTTCCTCTGGAATATCCTTGAAGAGTTCAACTACGCTTTCTACGCCTATTTCCTTTAACATTTGCTTAATTAAGGAGTTAGTGGAATTAGGTATCCGTGGATGGGCTTCCTCCAAGTTCTTCACCTAAGCTAACATGTTAAGGTTAAGACTATTTAACAGCCTCCCCTTAAACCTTAACCTTAAGCACGCGAAATAAGAAATATATTCGCTAATCGCCTATCTCTACACGCCATTACCTTAGGAGGTTAAAGGACTTCATGAAGTTAAACAGGAAGTTAGTCCTAGCGCTACTATCCGTAGGGATATTATCCTTTATGGCATTCATGATAATAGTAGGCGTAGATATCAATAAGGTAATTAAATTACTCGGTACGTTAGATTTAAGGTACGTCTCCTTAGCCTTACTTTTTGATGTAACCTTCATCTTACTTTACGCTACCTCCTGGTATTTCTTAGTAAAGGTAATACTCGTTAACCTGAAATTAAGGGACTCGCTAATAGCGGTAACTATGGGATGGCTAGGCGATATGATGGTACCGGCTGCTTTTACTACAGGGGAGGCCATTAGATTATATTATTTAAAAAAGGTATATGATTTAGACTACAGTAAATCCCTCGCTACTGTAGTAGTACAAAGGTTGCTGGGCTCCCTCGCTTTCGCCTCCTACCTACTAATGGGCTTAATGTACGTATGGTTGAAAGGCTTAACGGTAGCTAAACCTCTCTACAAGGAAGCCTTTCTCTTCGCATTTGCTTCGCTAAGTTTAGTAGCGTTAGGTTTCCTCACTATAATACGGATAGGAACCTTTAACCGTCTAGTCGACTTTCTATGTGATAAGTTATTGAATATACTTTCTAAGACCAAATTTAAAAAGTATGCCGCATCCCTAACCGAAGGAGCTTTATCCCTTAAGAAATCCATGGCTATTATAAGGGAAAGGAGGAGCTACATGGCTATAGCGTTCGCTTTACTATTACTCCATTGGAGCGCGGGAATAATGATACCTTACTGTTACTTTAAGGCTTTAGGTCATCCGGTAAGTTTCTGGTTGCTATCCCTAGCTTACCCCATTTACGGGGCGGTGGATAATATACCGTTAGGCATCCCGGTTAATGCTGGCTTATTAGATATAGCCATGTCCGCTACGTTTATGCTATTAGGAATAAGTAAGGAAATAGCGGTAACGGCTACCTTACTTACGAGGTTAACTACCGTAGTCTTCGAAACCATAACTACGGGTAGCGTATCCTTACTCTTCGGGCTAAGGAAAATCCTACGCGAAGGAGTAACTCTAGAGGGGGATAATGCTTAGATTAAGCGTAGAGGTCATAGCAAAGTTAGCGGAAAAGGTTAGGGAACTAGCTAAGATTTACCCCTGGGACCCATTCGACTCGGTAGATTATTACCCGCCTAAGGGGGATGAGGAGGAGGATGTAGCTAGGTACTTCTTCTTCATGGTAGCTGTAGATCACAGAACCCACCTGCCTGAAAGCCCCTGGGAAGGGGAGGTAAACGGGAGGAGGCTAAGGGGTTCAGATCTCCTATATAGATTAGGGGCTATAAAGTACTCGGAAGATAGGGACTTCTTCTCCCCGGAACGTATGGCCACTTTAACCTTAGCCGAAGTAAGGAAATGGCTTACCCACGGAGGTAGGATGAAGGAGCCCTTAGGCCTTAAATTAAGGTACGAATTACTTAGGGATGCGGGGGAGAAGATAAGGGCCTTATACGGTGGGGAAGTATTGCGCTTGGTAGGAGGCGTTAAGGAGCTAATGAACGCTTACGGTAAAGGCTTACTTAGTTCCTTAAAGGCGTTTTTAGCGTATAACGATCCGATTGAGAAGAAATCATTCCTTTTAATAAAGTTCTTAGAGAGGAGAGGGATTTTAAGGATAAGGGATCCGGAGAACCTACAAGTACCTATTGATAACCACTTAGTTAGATTATCTTTAAGGACAGGGATGGTAGAACCATGCAATAATTTCCCTTCCAATAGGGAAGTATCGTGGGAGGAGGACGTAGCTATAAGATCCTTAATTAGGAGGGCTTTTAAGAAGCTAGCTGAACTTAGTGGCATCGAACCTACTTATTTAGATGATATAGTTTGGAATGTAAGTAGGAAATGCTGTAGGTGGAGGAATGCTAATTGCGATAATTGCGATTTTTTAGGGCTAAAGGAATGTCCATTTAAGGAAGTATGTAGGGGTTACCTAGATGAAGGCCTTAGAGGACTAAAGGAACATAGGTTCTTTAACACATGGTACTATTAAGGATCGTGATTGTAATTAAAAGTAGAAGGGAAATTTAAGTTAATCTCTCAAATTCATCCCTTGAATTACGTTGTACCTATACATGCTACGGTTAAGTCGTTAACATTAGTACCAGTGTAACCGGTGTATATTAGGCCATCTCCTATCTTCCTAAAGAAGGTATAGCTATCGTTATCAGCTAAGAAGGTATCAGGATCTAAACGTAATTCCTTAGCTTTACGTACTACGTTTTCATCTAGTAAAGCTCCAGCTGCATCGGTAACTCCATCTATTCCATCGCTACCTATGGAAGCTAATACGACATTCCTTAAGTCGCTTAAGCCCTTGAATGCTCCCAATACTAATTCTTGATTCCTGCCTCCCTTACCCCTACCTATTACTGTTACCGTAGTTTCCCCTCCAGCTAATATCACGGCTGGTTTCCGTACGGGTACGTCGTTGTAATAGATTTCCTTACATATCGAGGATAGGAACCTACCGACATGCCTAGCTTCCCCCTCCATATAGGAAGTTAAGAAGAGCGCTCGATAACCTAACCGTTCCGCTACTTCCTTCATAGCTGTTAACGAAAGCCTATTACTAGCTACTATTACGTTATTTACTTTATTGAATATGGAGTCCCCTGGCTTAGGACTCTCCGGTACCTCCCCCCTAACTCCCCTTAATATGTAATTTAAAATACTAGGAGGTACTTTATTCTCTAAACCGTACCTTTTAATTATATTAAGGGCGTCCGAGAACGTGGAGGGGTCGGGTGAAGTAGGTCCAGAAGCTATTAAGTCTAACCTATCTCCTACTACGTCCGATACTATTAAACTGATAAGCCTAGAGGGATAAGCTAACTTAGCTAACCTCCCTCCCTTAATGGCCGAGACATGTTTCCTAACTACGTTTATCTCATCGATGGATGCGCCGCTCTTAAGTAATAACCTCGTCAATTCCTTCTTATCCTCAAGGGATATACCTTCGGCTGGTAGAGGCATTAAAGCTGAACCGCCTCCCGAGATTAAAGTTATAATCAAGGTATCGTTTCCCGCTACTTCTCTCACTAACCTAGTTATCTTTTTAGCTCCCTCTACCCCCCTTTCTGATGGTATGGGATGATCCGCTTCCCATAATTTAACCTTTTTAAGATGAGGTAAAGGAGAACCTTTAGGTACTATTACGAATCCCTCATTTATCCTATCATCTAGTACCTCCTCTACGGCCTTAGCCATGAAGCCGGACGCCTTACCAGCTCCGACTACTATTATCCTACCTATTTTAGAGAGATCTAAGCGGATACCTCTAACTAATAGATTATCACCTTCCACTACTAAACTCCTCTTAACGGCGATTTGGGGATCGGCAGCCCTAAGCCCTTCCTCTAATAACTTTAATGCGACTTCCCTACCACTACCTCCCTTACTTACTAATTCTTCGAAGTTCCTTATTACATGGGACATTCGTTACACCGAAAGCTATAAGTTTCAAAAGGATTAATAAATCGGTGCTCCTATGGGTTATGCGCTATTAGTAATAGATATGCTTAACGATTTCATAAGGGGTAAATTAGCCCTCAGGGGAGCCGAGACCATTATAGGTAATATAGCTGCTTTAATTAAAGGAGCTAGGGATAGCGGTACCCCGGTAATATACCTATGCGATTCCCACCTCAAGGGAATAGATCATGAATTGAAATTATGGGGGGATCACGCCTTAAAAGGGGAAATAGGAAGTAAGATAATAGACGAACTTTCCCCAACCAGGAGGGATTACGTAGTGGAAAAAAGGAGATACGATGGGTTTATGGGGACGGATCTCGACCTTTTACTAAGGGAGCTAAAGGCGGATGAAGTAATCCTTACGGGTTTAGCTACAGATATATGTGTTTTACATACAGCAGCGGGTGCTTTTTTCAGGGGTTACGGGATAGTAGTAGTTAAAGATGCAACACTAGCTACTAAGCCCGAGAGGCAGGAAATTTTCCTAAACTATATGAGGGAAATTTACGGAGCTAAACTGATGGTAACCGAGGAGGTATTAAGTAAGTTATTTATAAGGAAGTAAGCTTTAATGAGCCTTAAAGGTGGTACCTTCGTGGTTAACGAGCTAAATAAAGTTTTAAAGCGCATAGATGAGCTTAAGGAATATGCCGTTGAATTACTTAAGGAACTTATAAGAGCGAAAGCAGTAAATCCTAGTTTCGGGGGTCCTGGGGAATATAGGAGGGGTAAGTACTTAAAGGAGGTACTTAGTGAACTAGGATTGAAGGTAACCAGCTACGATGTAAAGGATGAAAGAGCTGAGGGAGGGATTAGGCCTAATATAATAGCTACCTTAAAAGGGCAGGAAGAGAGGAAATTATGGTTAGTTTCACATTTAGATACCGTACCGGAAGGCGATAGGGGTCTTTGGTCAAGCGATCCTTACGAACCGTTAATGATAGGGGATAAAATTTATGGTAGGGGGAGCGAGGATAATTGTCAAGCCATAGTTTCCTCCATTTTAGTAGCTAAAGCCTTAATCGATTCTAATATAACTCCTAAGTTAAGCTTAGGTTTAATAATGGCTTCCGATGAGGAGGCCGGCAGTAAGTATGGTATAGAGAGGGTATTAGATGAACTTAAACCGGTTAATAAGGGTGATCTCATAGTAGTTCCAGACGCAGGTGAGCCTAACGGAGACTTCATAGAGGTAGCGGAGAAGAGTATCTTATGGTTTAAGGTAATTACCCTGGGTAAACAGGGGCATGCTAGCTTACCTTCGGAGGCTC